>DASRYP010000026.1:0-7361 GCA_035687165.1 Actinoplanes sp.
CGCCGGCGCCCAGGTCGCCACGGCGGGCGGCCGGCGTCGCGGCCAGCACGCCGACCAGGAAAGCGGCACCCAGGGTGAGCAGCGCACTCGGCCAGTAGATCGCGCCGTAGCGGCCGCTGTTCGCCACCTCGGTGAACTGCCAACTGGTCAGGTAGGTAGCGGAGTCGCGGTGCACGGTCAGTTCGACCACGATGCCGGCGACCGCCAGCGCCCACAGCCAGACCCCGGTGGCCATCAGGTTCGCCGCGACCGGCCGGGAGGACACCGCCCAGAAGGCCACGATCAGGCCCAGCAGCAGGCCCACCACCGCGTAGCCACCCGCGATCACCTGCGGCGCGAACGCCTCGACCCGTACGGCCGAACGGGCCGGGAGCGCGATCAGCGCGACCGTCACCAGGGAGCCGACCGCGGCGCACGCGGCCAGGGCGAAACGCCAGGATCCATTGGTACGAGGGCCTGGACCGTCGCGGAATCGGCTACCGAGCACGGCGCCGAAGACCGTGGCGCTCGCCGTGATCCAGGTCGCCCAGCCAAGACTGCCCAGCCAGGCGCTGTCGTCGGAGGTCGGTGTCACCGGCCAGACCACCACGCCCAGGCCGTAGCCCAAACCCAATTGCGCGGCGCCCGTTCCGGCGGCGGCACCCGCCGCGGTGGCGATTCGCGCGGTCCAGCCCTTGTCGGCCATGCGCCGCACTGTAGCGGTACCCGCCGATGCCTGCGAATCGGTCCGTTGCCACTTCCGCATCCGTCTCCCCGTAGTCACCTGGTGTGTTTGTCCTGCGGAGGCCAGACACGTCCCGCAAGATTCGATACGTTGACCCCTGCGGGTGACCGAGCCGGAGGAGTGGCCGATGTCCGACGAGAGCGACGAGACACGACGTTTCTCGCCCGACGACGCTGACGGTTCGTCCACTGAGCCGGAGAAGCCCGAGAGGCCGACCGCGGCGACGCCTCGGCCCGCCCCCAGCGCCGAATCGGATGCGACGCAGGTCGCGGGCGCTCCACCAGGCCTCGGCGACACGATGCCCGGGAAGGGCGGCCGCGCCGACGACACGCTCGATGACGCCCGCCGGGTACCGCCGATTCGGGACGAGCCCACCGTGGTTCAGGATCAGCCCGGTTCGACCGCGGTCATACCGCCGGTGGACGACGACGACTGGGCACCGAGCCGGGCGAATCCCGCCTGGTCAGGGCGGGCCGAGGTGCGTCCCCCGCAGCCCGGACGCGGCTATCCCGAGGTCGACTGGGCGGCGGCCGCACCCGCGCGGCAGCGGGATCGCTGGTGGATGCCGATCGTAGTCGGCGTCATCGCGTTGATCCTGCTCGCGGTGCTCGGCTGGGCGGTCTATCTGCTCGTCGGCGACGAGTCCGACGATGAGACGCCCGCGCCGGTGATCAGCCACTCGGCCGCGCCCAGCGAGACCGCGACCACACAGAGTTCGTCGCCGAGTCCGACACCGACCACGGCATCGCCCACTCCACCACCGTCCACAGCGCCGCCGACCGCTACCGAGGTCACGATTCCCGCGCTGCGCGGCCTGGCATTGCCCGCAGCGCAGTCAGCCCTGCGGTCGACCGGCCTGAACTATCGGCTGATCTATCGACAGGCTCCCGACGTGCCGCCCGGAACGGTGATCGACAGTGACCCGGTGGAGGGGCAAGTGGTGCCACCGAACACGACGGTCACGCTCGTGATCGCGGCCGAGGCCACAAGCACGCCGACGACCGAGCCCACGGAGGATGCCGGGGCTGGGCCGAACTAACGGTTGGCGCGAACCACCCGGGCCTGGACCGAGCCGCTGACCAGTCCGGGCTGCCGACCGTTGCGCGCCCGCGGGTCGGGCGCCTTGCCGACGGCGCGCAGGCCGCTGACCTGAACGAAGATCGACCGCCGTTCGACCGCGTCCCCCGAGGCGTTCAGCTCATACCCGTCCAGCCAGATCCAACCCTCGTAGGTCGGCCAGTCATGGACCCGGATGACACGGAACAGCATCGGCGCCGCGAATTGGACGCTGGCCGCCTTTGTCACGTGTAGAACATCACCGGACCGAGGAAGCACGTCATCTCCTGCCCTGAAACTTCGTCGCGGGACGAACCTTGACACGAAAGCACCAAGTGTGCCCGGCGTATACGCCTATGCAACCCCTGGATGATGCCAATCATCAAAAAGCGTTGCGGAACGTCACCGTCACCGATCTCACGACCGCCCTCAGTGGATCAGTCCACCTCCGACGAACAGAAAGGCCGGTACCCCGTAAACGATGAGGGATCTGCGGGTCGAGCGCGGTCCGGTCGCCGCGCCCGCCGGGGCGCAGTGACGTGGGCCATACCGAAAGATTGCACCACGAGTGCGGTCTATGCAAGTTGCATGTCAGCCCTTCGTGATTACTGGTTAGTAGGTAGCGCTCGGCTTGAATCGTTAAATGATCGACGGGAGACTGGAGGTTGTGAATCAACATCGCAGTCCCACCATTCGCCGCCGGCGACTCGGGGTCGAGTTGCGACGGCATCGCGAGGCGGTCCGGATCACGATCGACATGGTGGCGGAGCGACTCGGCTGCTCGACGTCCAAAGTGTCCCGAATCGAAACGGGGCCGACGAGGGTGAGCCCCAGCGATGTGCAGGCCATGTTGGATATTTACGGCGTGACGGATGCGATCAAGCAGGAGCTAGTCCAAATTGCCCGAGAATCAGGGCAAAAAGGATGGTGGAACCCGTTTTCAACGGTTTTGACGGGCGCTTATGTCGGGCTGGAGGCTGCGGCAAGATCGGTGCGGACGTACGAATCGCAGGTCGTCCCCGGTCTTTTGCAGAACGAAAATTATGCGATTGCGCTGATTAGGGCCGCCCGACCGGGGGACAGTGACCAGGAGATCGAGCGCCGGGTGCGCGTCCGGATGGAGCGCCAGTCGTTATTGATTCAGGACGATCCGATCGATCTTTGGGTGGTGCTCGATGAGGCGGTGTTGAGCCGGCCGGTCGGCGGCGACGAGGTCATGCATGATCAATTAGCCAGATTGATCTCCACAGCCCGGTTGCCGAACGTCACGTTGCAGATCCTGCCGTTCGCGGCGGGCGCGCACGCCGGGATGGACGGCACGTTCGCCATTCTCGAGTTTGAGGAGGAAGGTGATGCTGACGTGGTGTTCACCGAGAACGCGACCGGTGGCCTCTTTCTTGAGAAGGTCGAGGAGCTCAGCAAGTACATCTCCATCTTCGACACCATCCGGTCGACGGCCCTCCGCCCGGAGGAGTCCATCGAGATGATTCAGATGCTGGTTGAGGAGCCATTGGTGAAAATCGAAGCGAAGGGTCTCCGAGTCGATCTGAGCCGCGCACAGTGGTCCAAGAGCACTCGCAGCGGACCGAACTCCGACAACTGTGTCGAGGTGGCATTCGTGGACGAGGCGATCGCGGTTCGCGACTCCAAGAACCCGGACGGAGCGGCACTGATCTTCACCGCCGCCGAGTGGGACGCGTTCGTCGGCGGAGCGAAGGACGGCGAGTTCGACCTCTGAAAGAGGTCCGTCGCCGATGCGGCCGGTCCTCCCGCCCGGTGCGGGGGAGCCGGCCGTAGTCATTTCCAGGCTCGCCTCGTTGAACGCCACAGGCGCGGACCCGACCGCGCACTCCGATGGGGTCGATCACCCGGGCGAGGGCAAGAGCGAGGGCAAGGCAGACAGATGACGATTGGTTCGGAAAACCTCAGCAACGGCTCCGCGACGGCGCAGGACCGGTTCAGCGGCGGAGTCAGCGCGTATCGGCAGAACCGGCGTGAGGCCGCGCTGGGCGAACCCTTGGACGGCGAACTGTTGTCCCGCGGGAGCTCTTCGGGCCTGCCCACCCGGTCGCCGGGCTGTTCGCACAGCATCGAGCCGATCAGCCCGCTCGACCGCGCGGCCACGCTGCCCTCGCTCGACCTGCGCGGACTGACCGAGCCGGTCTTCGGTGCGGTCGATGGTCCGGAGCCGGGGTCGGTGCGGTCGATGGCCGATCACCCGCTGCTCCGCGGCCTGCTCCTCGAACTGCCCGCCCGCGGCGCGCTGCCCACATCGGACTGGCTCGACCGCTGGTTCGAGGCGGCGCGCTCCATCCTCGAACTGCTTTACGTGCAGGAAGCCAAGAAGAACTGACGGTCAGCGGCTGTCGACCGGTGCCCGCAGCCGGTTGCGGCCGATCGGCGCCAGAGCCAGCAGGCTGAGCTTGCTGTGCCGCAGCCCGGCCCGCACCCCGATCGCCAGCACGGCCACGCCGACCACGGTGATCGCGAGGCCGGCCAGGTCGGCACCGGGCACATTTACCAGGCCACCCGCGATCGGCAGACTGAGCAGCGTGGCCAGGCCGGTCACCTGCAAGGGCACCAGAATCAGCGGATGAGCGGCAGCCGCACGCAGGGCCGGCGGCACCGGCGTCTGCGGCGCGGTGGCGAAAGCACCGGCGCCCTGCCGCACCCGGGTGAGGCGGCGCAGGCTTGCGGTCAGCACGACCAAGGCCGGAACGGCCGGTGCGAGGGCCGCAGCGGGAGCCGCCGACTCGCCCGGCAGGACCGCGGTGACCAACGGCACTGCGACGAACACCATCGCACCGCCGACGACCAACAAGGTCAGAACGACGGTCCGCCGGCGCAGTTCCAGCGCCGATCGGGCCGACGGCAGCGCGTCGGCCAGCAGTCCGGCTGTGATCCAGACGACGACGAGGGCGCCGGCGAGAATGAGGTCCGCGACGATGTTCACATCGACAGCGTTCACCCGCCGCCGTCCTGGCGAAACCGGGTTATCACCCCACCAGGCCCGTAAGGGAGGTGTCGTCGAGACCCCTAGACGCTCCGGGTCCGCCGTCAGACCGCGAACGAATGCACCGGTTCGGTGGTCGGCGCCGGCGGGGTCGCCTTCCACAAACCGGTGCGCTGAGCGGCCAGCCGGGTCAGATAGGCCGGGTTGAGCAGCAGATATCGCTTCCACAGCCGCTTCGGCTCGAGGCCCAGACGCCACAGCCACTCGAGCGCGTATTTCTGCATCCACGCGGGTGGGTTCTTCAGCAATCCGGCGTGGTAGTCGAACGCGGCCCCCACGGCGAGAAGCGGCATGTCAAGAAACGGACGCATCGCGTACGTGAAGATCTCCTGCCGCGGGCATCCCAGGCCCACCAGGACGATGCGCGCCCCGGACGCCTTGATCCGCTCGGCGATCTCCGCCGGCTCACCCGCCTGGGACGACCGGAACTTCGACGTCTCCACCCCGGCGATCTTCAAAGCCGGGAACATCTTCTCCAGTGCCGGTACCAGCCGGTCAAGCGTGGGCTGGGTGGAGCCGTACAGATAGATCGGCAGACCCTCGGCGGCTGCCTGCTCCACGACCTTCAAGGTCAGCGTGGGTCCGTAGACACGATCGGGAAGCCCGGCGTGATGCACGACGTTGAGCGCCCAGCGAACCGGCTGCCCATCGGGTGTGACGAGATCGAACGAATTCAGCCGCGCGTTGTGAGCCTTGTCCTGCACGCCGGTCATGACCCCGTGCACGGCCAGCGCGGTTACCGCGTAGGCCCGACGCTCGCGCGCGGCCGCGATGATCCGAGCGGTCGCGTCCGCATAGTTGGTGACGTCAACCAGCACCCCGAGCACGCTGCGCTTGCCCGTCCCGGTTACGGCCTGCCCAGCAGTCACGGTTGCACCCCTGAAGTCGGTGGCTTGCCAGTAATTTCGCCGCCGAGCATAACGACTGCCCGAAAAGTCACCCAACGGTGTGGTCGAGATCAATGTTGCAATCACACCGTGACCAAGTAACGCAGAGCGACGGAAGGGCGGTTTTGGCCGGTTTCTCGCGGAGCCGGGAGTCAGGCGGTGCGTGAGAAATCCCCCATCGCGCGGCTCGGCGGGGATCAGCTACCTGGAGCAGATATGACGAGGCGCCGAGGTTCGCGTTTCGGTGAACACTCGACGCCCGGCGCCTGGTGGGGATGGGGGGAGTTGAACCCCCACGTCCTTTCGGACACACGGACCTGAACCGTGCGCGTCTGCCATTCCGCCACATCCCCGTGGCATATGAGACCGACCGTAGGCCTGCCTTTTTGTCACTAGCTGCGACAGACTACGCTGTCGCACGTCACCAAGCGAGTTGATATCGCCCGCTGCGCCAGGGAACAATATCACGGCGCCGGCGGGCGTCATACGAGGGTCAGAAGTGCCGGTCGGCCTTGAGCTACAGATGCGCAAGCGGCGGCCGGATACCATCATGTCCTCGGAAGCCGAGGAGGAGCCGGTGAGCGTGCTGCAGCGCTTTGAGAAGCGATTGGAAGGCCTTGTCGAAGGGGCCTTCGCCAAGGTGTTCAAGGGTGTCGTGCACCCGGTGGAGATCCTTAATGCCATGCAGCGGGAGGCCGAAGCACACAAGGCCATTCTCGCCGGTGGCCGGACGCTCGTGCCGAACCGCTACGTGATCGACCTGTCGCCCTACGACCACAGCCGGCTGGCGCCCTATGCCGCGGCGCTCGCCCAGGAACTGGCCCAGTCGCAGGCCGAGTTCATCGGCGAGCAGGCGTGGACGGTCTACGGCGACGTGATCGTCGAGATCGAGCGTGGTGACGGGCTCGACACGGGCATGTTCCGGGTCACGGCCGAGGTTTACACCGGTGGCGAGGTCGCCCCGGTGCAGCAACCGGCCTATGACGCCGGCCCGCAGTACCCGCCCTACGAGCAGCAGGGTGGTTACCAGCAACACGGCGGTGGCGGTGGCGGCGGCATGCCGAACGGCCGCGGCGGCGTGGGCCTCATCTCGGGCGACGGGCGCACCTACCCGTTGCAGATGGGCTCGACCGTGATCGGCCGTGGCGACCAGGCCAACCTGCGCCTGCCCGACGTCGGCATCTCGCGCCGGCACGCCCGGCTGGACTATGACGGCAACCAGGTGGTCCTGACCGATCTGGGCTCCACCAACGGCACGATGGTCAACGGCCAGCGCGTGTCGGCCGTGGCGCTGAACCCGGGCGACATGATCCAGCTCGGCACGACCACCCTCACGTTCCGAGTGGACGGCTAGTCACCTTGCCCGAATTCGTCCTCACCGTCGCCCGGTTCGGCTTTCTCATTCTGCTGTGGATATTCGTGTTCACGGTCGTGGGGGTGATCCGCCGGGATCTCTTCGCTGGGGTCCGGTCCAAGAGCATCGTCGCCAGCCCTCGGGGGGTGGGTGGCGCGGTTCCCGCGGACCGGCCGGCAAAGGCCAAACGCGGTAAGGCGGCCAAGCAACTCGTGGTCACCGCCGGTCAGTTGGCCGGCACGCGCATCACGCTGAGCGAGGCTCCGATCACCATCGGCCGTGCCGAGGATTCCACTCTCGTCATCACCGACGACTTCGCCTCGGCGC
>DASRYP010000027.1:0-3977 GCA_035687165.1 Actinoplanes sp.
GGCGTCGTCGCCCACGGCAGCGCCGTCGAGGTGACGCTGGGCGCCGAGCCCAAGGGGCTGGCCCTTGTGCTCTCGGGGGCCGGGCTCGACAGCTTCCTCGGCCAGCTGCTGGGCGAGAGCGAGAGCCGGATCGAGCTGCCGATCGGCGTGTCCTGGAACAGCCGCACCGGCCTCGACTTCCGAGCCGGCGCCGGCCTCGAGGTCTCGTTCGAGCCGCAGCTCGACCTGGGCGTGGTGCGCTTCGACCGGATCAATCTGGCCGTTTCCCTGAAGGCCGGATCCGGTACGACGCCGGAGCTCGACCTGCGCGGCGCGGTGGCGCTCTCCGGGGCGCTCGGGCCGGTCAAATATGCGGTCGACCGGCTCGGCGTGCACCTTCCGGTGAAGTTCGCGCCGGGCAACGCCGGGCCGTTCGACCTCGACTTCGGCATGCTGTGGCCGCAGGGGATCGCCCTCTCGGTCGACGCCGGAGCGGTGGTCGGCGGCGGTTTCCTGTTCTTCGACCCCGAGAAGGGCCAATACGCGGGCGGTCTCCACCTCGAGTTCGAAAAGATCACCCTGAACGCCATCGGGCTGCTCACCACCCACCTGCCGGACGGCTCGCGAGGCTGGTCGCTGCTGGTGATCGTGCAGGCGTCCGGCTTCACCCCGATCCAGCTCGGCTTCGGGTTCTCGCTCACCGGCATCGGCGGGCTGCTCGGCATCAACCGCACGGTCTCGGTCGACGTGCTGCGGGCCGGCGTCCGCAACCGCACACTCGACTCGATCCTGTTCTCGCCCGACGACCCGACGCCCCGCGCGCCACAAATCATCAGCACGCTCCAGTCGGTCTTTCCGCCGGCCACCAACCAATATGTGTTCGGGCCGATGGCCAAGATCTCCTGGGGTGCGCCACTCCCGCTGATCACCATCGAGCTCGCGCTGATCCTCGAGCTTCCGGCGCCCGTACGGCTGATCATTCTCGGCCGGGTGCGGGCCGCGCTGCCCGATCCCGAGTTCGCCATCGTCGAGATCAACCTCGACGTGATCGGTGTGGTCGACTTCGACCGGTCCGAGCTGTCCGTCGACGCCACGCTGTTCGACTCACGGATCGGCCAGTTCACCCTGAGCGGCGACATGGCCGCCCGGGTCAACTGGGGCTCCCGGCCCGAGTTCGCCATGTCGGTGGGCGGTTTTCACCCCGCCTACAAGCCGCCGCCCGGCTTCCCCGCGCTACGCCGCCTGGCCCTGGCCCTGTCCACCGGCGACAACCCACGGCTGCGCATGGAGATGTACCTCGCGCTGACCGCCAACACGGTGCAGGCCGGCGCGCGCCTCGAGCTCTACGTGGGCATCGGCGGCTTCAGCCTCGAGGGCTCGCTCGGCTTCGACGCGCTCATCCAGTTCGCGCCGTTCCGGCTGCTCGCCGAGATCCGCGCCCACCTGGCCCTCAAACGCGGCAGCCGTACGCTGATGGGCCTGGACATCGAGGTCAACCTCACCGGTCCCGGCCCCTGGGTGCTCTGGGGCAGGGCCAAGTTCAAGATTTTCTTCTTCACGATCTCGCTGCCGTTCCGGGCCAAGTTCGGGCGCGACGAAGACGTGCCGGCCATCGAGCCGCAAGAGGTCTGGCCGGTGCTGCGCGACAGCCTGGCCGCCGACGCGAGCTGGAGCGCCCAATTGCCACCGTCGAGCGGCCGGCTCGTGGTGCTGCGCGCCGGCTCCGGGGAGCTGTCGGCCCATCCGTTCGGCTCACTGACCGTCTCGCAGGGGCTCGTGCCGTTGCAGCGCACGCTCGGGCTGTTCGGATCGGTGCCGCCGCGAGACTTCGACCGGTTCACGATCGTCTCGGGCACCGGCCTGGCCGCAGCCGGTCCGACCACCCAGTTCTTCGCTCCCGCCCAGTTCCGCCGCATGAGCGACCCGGAAAAACTGGCCAGCCCGGCGTTCGAGCGGATGGTCTCCGGCGCGCGCTTCGCCCCGGCCACGGCTATCGCCCACGGGTTCGTCCAGGAGACCCCGCTCGACTATGAGCAGTCGGTGATCCTCGACGTCGAAGCGCCCCCGGCAGGCCGGCTCGACGAGCGCTACACGCCGGCCGGCGACGTGGTTGCGGCCCTCGCCGAGCACGGCCCGGCCGGCACGGCGGCGGTGCGCGCGCAGGGGCGGGCCAAGTTCGCACCGCCCGAGCCCGGGCCGTCCGTGGCCGACCCGGCCTATGTGGTCGTCGACCGCGACACCCTCACCCCGCAGCCGCTGGACGGCCTCGACGGCACCTGGACGGCGGCCGCCGACCGCCTGCGCACTCACCCCGACCGCGACGAGCTCCAGATCGTACGGACTGAGGAGTTGATCTCGGCATGACCGCCTGCACCGAGCGGCAACCAGCAGCACCGACCAACGGCGTCGCAGGCGAGGGCCTCAAGGGCAGGCCCATGCGGCTTCCCACCGGTGTCGGTGGCCGGCGCACGGCGGCTCGGCCATGACTGACCTGGCTGGCAGCTATCGGTTCATCTCCTGGTCGCGCCGGGGGCTGGCGGCCGCGATTCCGGTGTCGAACGATGCGCCCGCAGCCGACGGTGCCGTGCGCATTCCGGTCACCGTCAGCGTGCGCAAGGGGGCGTCCGACGTCGAAGATGTCTCGCGGACCCTGCGCCTCTACGGCCCCGGCGACGTGGTCGGGCTGGACGGCCGCGAAATCATCCGCCGGGAGCCGCGCCCGGGCACCAGCGATTTCGAGCCCAACTTCTTCCCGCTCGTCGAGTTCGACACCCCCGAGTTGCCGTGGCTGCTCAGCCCGCAACCCGGCGGCCCGCGCCTGCGGCCCTGGCTGGCGCTCGTCGTCGTGCGCCGCGAGGTCGGCAGCATCGCCGTCGACCCCCGCCGCCCGCTGCCCTGGCTGCGGCTCGCGGCGGCCGCCGCCCGCGACGAACTGCCCGACCTGACCGAGTCGTGGGCCTGGGCCCACGCCCAGATCGCCGGCAGCGCCGAGACCCCCGCGCAGGCCCTCGACGGCCGCTCGCCCGAGCTAACCCTGTCCCGCATCCTCTCGCCGCGGCGGCTGCGCCCGCAGACGGCCTATCTGGCCTGTCTCGTTCCGGTCTATCTCGCCGGCGTGCAGGCCGGGCTCGGCCTCGAAGTGACGGCCGGCGCCGAACTGGCCTGGCCCCCGGCCGGCGGCTGGGAGGCGCTCACCACCGACTTCGAGCTGCCCGTCTATGACCACTGGGAGTTCGCCACGGCCGAGGCCGGCGATTTCGAGCTTCTCGTACGCCGGTTGCGCCCCCACCCGCTCGGCCCCGAGAGCGGCTCCCTGCCTGTCGACATCTCCACCGCCGGACCCGATTTCGCCGCTCTGCACCTACCGTCGCCGACCGTGCTGCCGGTCGAGGGCGCGCTGGTCTCGCCTGTCCTGCCCACGCGGCAGTGGCCGGCCGGCGTGCAAGCGCCGTTCGGGCAGTGGCTCGAAGACCTGATCGAGGTGCCGCCGGGCGTCGACACGACCGTGCTGCGCCCGCCGATCTACGGCGCTTTCCAGGGCGGCACGCCCGATCAGCTGCCCGATGCCGGCGCCGGCCGACCCTGGCTGCGCGAGCTCAACCTCGACCCGGGCTGGCGCATCGCCGCGGCTCTGGGAACCAGGGTCGTGCAGGACAACCAGGAGCAGTTCGTCGCCTCGGCCTGGGACCAGGCGGGCGAGCTCGAACAGGCCAACAGCCTGCTCCGCCAGGCCCAACTGGCCCGGGCCGCGGCCGCCGCCACCCGCGACAAACACCTCGACGGGCTGCCGGCCGAGACGGCCGTGCGGCTGACCGAGCCGGTGCACAGCCGGGTGCGCCTGGCCGCCGACGGTTCCGACGCCCGGCCTACCCTGCGCCGCAGCGTCAAAGACAGCGTCTTCCCGCAGGCGGCGTTCTCCGCGTCGTTCCGGCGGGCGTTGCGACCGGCCGGTCCGCTGGGCCGCCGCCTGCCCGGCCCGGCCCGGCAGGTCACGGCCG
>DASRYP010000028.1:0-2285 GCA_035687165.1 Actinoplanes sp.
GCCGTTGACCGGCCATTGGGCCATCCGGGTGAGCCGGGCCCGGGTCTCGCGCAGGGAGTCGGCGGCGCGCTGGACGGGGTAGTCGAGGAGCGCGTCGAGCTGCTCGGAGATCGGGTCGCCGGGATCGAACTGCTTGAGGACCACGATGCGTACGGTGCCGTCGTTCTTGGCCAGCGGGCCGCGGCGCAGCAGGTCGCAGCGCTCCTCGGTGAGGAAGTTGGAGCCGACCGGCGCGAAGATCCACACGTGCTTGGCGTTCCGCAGGTCCTCGGTGATCGGGTTGCGGTCGTAGTCGCTACGGTCGAGGAAGCGTTCTTCGCTGTGGTTGATCAGAGCGGCCCGGAGCAGCAGAAAACCGAGACCGGCGAAGAGCACCGACCACCGTACGCTGTCCGGAAGGTCGGCCCCGACCAACAGCAACGCGGCGAAGATGAAGGCGACGAGAGTGGTCGCGTACAGGTCGAGGAAGCGCTTCTGCCGGACGTCCTTCAGGATCTGCCGCAAACGTCGCCGCACCTCACCATCTTGGCGTCCACAGTGCCGGAGCACGGTCCTCCGTTCAGGTAAGGCGTTCCGGATGGCGGTTATGCTGGCCGATGATCTCGAACGTGCTCTTTCCGGGGCGGCATCACCTGCTGACCCGATTCCAGGCCGGCTACCTGCGCGGGCTCGCCGCCGAGGGCGCCACGATCGTCTGGGCGGTGACGTCGGCGAATCACGAGAACACCCGGCGCAACCCGGTCCCCTACCATCGCCGCGAGGCCGCGATCGAGCGGTTCAGTGTGCTGGAGGGGCTTCGGTCCGTGGTCGTGCCGATCTTCGACACCGCGCCCACGGACGCGTTCGCCGAGGTGACGCTGAAGACCATCGAGGTCGCGACCGGGCTCGACCTCACGCCGTCGGATACCCTGGTCGCGTGTTCAACGCCGCAGGTGGCCAAGCTGTACGAGCGGCTCGGTTTCGCGATCGCGCCGGTCGAGGCCGCGCACGAGGACCCGCCGGAACGGCCGTGGGACGTGCTGCTGCGGCTGGCCGGGGGCGACGACACCTGGCTGTCGCTGGCACACCCGGCGACCGTCGACGTGTTCGAGCGGTACCAGCTCGGGGCGACGGTCCGCGCGGTCGTCAACGATCCGCTGGTCGGTGACGAGGGTGGGCTGACGGCGACCCGCGACTACCGGACATACGTGGAGGCGTTCGCCGCCGCGGCAGCGCGCAAGTGGGCCGAGGTGCGCGGGCACGTGCAGCCCGGACGCATCGTCGACCTCGGCTGCGGCGCCGGGTCGCTGCTGGAGCTGGCCGACCGGGAGGGCGCCCTGCACGAGAGCGACCTAATCGGCGTCGAGGTCGCCCGCCACCTGTACCAGGAATGCGTGCACAAGAAGGACCAGGGCGTCTTCGGCAACGCGAACGTCTACTTCTACCGGCGTAACGTCCTGGGCGGGGCGATCTTCAAGCCACGCTCGGTCGACACGACGCTCACGTTCGCCCTGACCCACGAAATCTGGTCGTACGGCGAACGCCGCGCGTCGGTGCTGCAGTTCGCCCGCCGGCTGCTCGACCACACCGTCCCCGGCGGCGTCTGGATCAACAGCGACGTGTGCGGCCCCGACGAGCCCGACCGCCCGGTGCTTCTGGTTCTGAAGCGGGACGACGGCTTCCACCCCGCGGCGCCACGGCACGACCTGGCCGACCTGCCGTCCAGCGAGATCAACGCGTACGTGTCCGGCCTGTCGACGCGGGCGCGGCTCGACCAGTTCGCGGTCGACTTCGCATTCCCCTTCACCTACACGGTGGTCGGCGACGATGCTGTCCGGCTCCCGCTCGCCTCGGCGATGGACTTCCTGACCCGCAAGGACTACGTCGACAACTGGATCCCGGAGACGCGGGAGCAGTTCTGCGGACTCGCGTTCGCGGACTGGACCGCCCTGCTCGTCGAGGCCGGCTTCGAGGTCGACCCGGCGTCGAGGCCGATCCGCAACGACTGGCTTGTCGAGAACCGGTTCACCCCGGTAGCCTCCCTGACCGACCTCGACGGCCACCCGCTCCCCTGGCCGACGACCCACCTGCTGACGATCGCCCGCCGACCCCGGAACGGCTGAACCCGGCCGGAGACCACCTGCCCGAGGTCACGGCCGGACCCCGCGACCCGGCGGGGACCACCGGTCCGCTCGGACCGTCGCGGTACAAGGCACCCCACCCCGGGAGGCCGGCGCGGAGGGACTTTCAGGGCAGGGCCAGGACGCAGAACTCGTGGCCGTCCGGGTCGGTCAGGCACGTCCACG
>DASRYP010000029.1:0-3122 GCA_035687165.1 Actinoplanes sp.
CTGATCGAGGTGTTCGGCGCGCTCGGGCTGCGGCGGGCCGGTTCCACGGCGATCGATGTCGACCGGCTCGTCGAGGAGCGTCCGCCCGAGGTGGTGACCGCGGTCCGCGGTCTGATCGCGGCGCTGGCCACCCTGATCGACCCGGAGCTGGTGGTCATCGGCGGGCGGTGGGGGACGCGGCTGATCGGCGCGATCGCCGACGAGGCCGGGCGACTGCCCCGGCCCGTACGGGTGCGGGCTGCCGCTGTGCGGAACGAGCCGTCGCTGAAGGGTGCGCGCGCCGACGCTCTCCATCGACTGCGCGAAAGCATCCTCGACCGCTGAACCTGGGGACAGCGGCGGCGGAAAGGCTCAGCCGAGCAACTCGGGGATCCGCTCGAAGAGCTGCGTGGTGTAGGTGACCATCTCGTGGAGCATCCAGTTGCCCGAGAACAGCAGGGCGGCGCAGACGGCCGCGGCCTTCGGGACGAAGGACAGCGTGGCTTCCTGGATCTGGGTCACCGACTGGAACAGCGAGATGGCGAAACCGACCGTCAGGGCGGTCAGCAGAATCGGGGCGCACATCTTCGCAGCGATGGTCATGGCGCCCAGGCCCAGCTCGATGATCATCGTGTCTTTCATAACCCTCTGTTCGGGACCGGACGGCCGTCTCGGAGTGCAGGACGGTTGCAATTCGGTGATACCGGGCGGAAAACGTTCAGGGTCAGATGACCGAGAACTTCCCGGGCAGGGACGAACGACCCGTCAGGGCGCTCAGGACGATCGAACCCTCGCCCAGGGCCACGGCGATCCGCGCGGCCAGCAGTGTCGCCTCCGAGACGGCCGCCGGGTCGAAGCCGACGGGTATCCCGGCCGCGGCGGCCACGTCGGAGCCATGCACGACCAGCTCGAACGTGCGGGTCGGGAGCCAGTCACGCACGCGCATCCCGCCCACCGGAGTCGACACCACGTCGTCGTCGGCGACCGCCGCCAGGGCCTGCGTGGCCCGCCCGGCCAGGTCGCCGACCGCGTCGAAGGAGCCAGAAGCGGCCCTCCGGCGCGCGTCCTCGCCGGAGGCGACCACCGCGGCCGCGTACACCTCGGCGGGCACGTCGCGGACGAAGGCGAAGTAGCCCTCGGGGGTCTCGACGTCGACCGGCACCGACGGCGGCCGCGCGGCGGTGGCCCCGGGTAGGGACGAAGGGCTGAGCACGGACGTAGCCGACGAGGGCGCGGCGGAGCCGAGCACTGCCGGCACCCGCTCCAAGCCCGCGCCGACCGTATGCCCGATCAGCTCACGCAGGGTCCATTCGCCCAGGCCGGGCCCGTCGAGGCGAGTGGCGGGCACCCGGCTGACCAGATCGACGAAGGCGACGGCGGCGGATCGGTACGTCCGGCGAAAATCCATGCCGACAATGTAGTCAGGACGGCGAACCAGTCAGGACCGTGCGTCCGCCCCGTCCGCGCGGTGCTTGCCGCCGGCGGAGTCGTGCTGCGCCGTCGCCTCGTTCGCCGCCTCGTGCTTGGCCCGGTAGTCGGGTTCGGCGTGCGTCTGCGGCAATCCGCTCGGCCGCTTCGGGCGCGACGGCGGCTCCACCGGCGAACCTCGCAGCCCGGACTCCGGCGGCGCGGCGGACAAAGACTCCGGCGGCGCGGCGGATAAACGGGACGGCTTCTCGGCCGAGTCGGCCGGTGCGGACACCGGCTCGTCGCTGTGCCGGACGGACACGTCGAGCGGGCCCGGCGGTGTCGGGAACGGCTGCCGCTCGGCATGCCCCTTCGCGTCGTGCCCGGCATACGGCGGCGGGCCTGAATTCTCCGCCAGGCGCTTGACCTTGGCCCGGGACCGGCGGCGGGCGACCGCCGCGACGGCCAGGCCGAGCACCGGGGTCACCAGGACGAACCATGACATGGACGGCGACTCGGGCGTCACCACCATCAGATAGCCGGCGTAGCCGAGGAACGCCAGCCCGACCAGCACCTCGACGGCGCGCAGGGTCCAACCCTGGCCGAGGCCGAGGACGGCGAGGATGAGCAGCAGCACACCCCCCGCCGCCAGCGACGCGGCGTACGCGAGGAACTCGCCGTCCGGCATAAGAACTCCTAATGATCAAGAACTTCCATTGTCATGCGATTCGCCCGCTATCGGCGCCGTTTCCGAGTCAGTCACCCGAATTCGCCGGAAATCCTCCCTTTCGTCCGGTTCCGCGAGGCGCAGTCTCGCGCGCCCGTGCTTATTAGGATCTGCGGGTGCCCCGCATCCAGACTCACGCCGAAGCCGTGACCGCCGCCACCGAACTCGCCGCCGCCCTGGCCCCCGGAGCTCCCGAACGCGACCGGAACGGCGCCGACGTGGTCCCGTACGAGGCCCTGGCCCTGCTCGACGACTCCGGCCTGCTCGGCATCACGGTCCCGGCCGCGGACGGCGGCCCCGGCCTGAACCCCAGCACCCTCGCCGAGGTCACCCGCCTGATCGCCGCGGCCGACTCGGCGATCGCGCAGGTCCCGCAGGCCCACTACCTGCTGGTCGACGTCCTGGCCGCGTACGGCGGCGCCGGCACCCGCAATCGCCTTTACCCCGACGTACTCGCCGGTCGTCGCCTCGGCAATGCCCTGGCCGAGCGCGGCGGCAAGCACGCGCAGGACCTGAAGACCCGGGTGACCGCCGGCCGTCTGAACGGCGTGAAGTACTACGCCACCGGCGCCCTGACCAGCGCGTGGATCGCCGTGAGCGCCCTCGGCGAGGACGGCCGCCTCGTGCTGGCCTTCGTCCCCCGGGACGCTGCCGGAGTGCGGGTCGACACCGACTGGGACGTCATCGGGCAGCGCGCCACGATCAGCGGCACGGCCACGTTCACCGACGTACCCGTGGAACTTTCACTCGACTATTCGAGCGCGTACGAGGTCCCGCAGCAGCTCGGCGCCCGCGCGCAGCTCGTCCACGCCGCGATCGAGGTCGGCATCGCCGGCGGCGCGCTGGCCGACGCCCGCGACTACCTGCGCGAGAAGGCCCGCCCGTCCACCGAGGCCGTCCGCGCCGGGGCGTCCCGCGCGGTCGAGGACCCGCACATCATGTACCGGTACGGCCGCCTCGCCACCCGCGTGCGGGCCGCCGAGGCCCTGTTGGCGTCGGCCGCCCGCAC
>DASRYP010000030.1:0-2113 GCA_035687165.1 Actinoplanes sp.
GGCCGGGTCTCTCCCCGCGGTCGAGGAGTTCGAGAACGAGCCGGGCGTGGGGGTGCGCGGCGTGGTCGAGAACCGCTCGGTCGTCGTCGGCCGCGCGGCCGGCCTTGGGGTGTCGACTTTGTTGCCTATAGGGCCACAAACTCGACACGCCGGGACTGAGGTCGCGGTGAGCTGGGATGGTGTCGAGCGCGGCCTGATCGTCGTCGCCGATTCGGTCAAGCCCTCGAGCGCGGCGGCGGTCGCGTCCCTGAAGGAGCTGGGGCTGCGGCCGGTGCTCTTGACCGGGGACAACGAGGCCACCGCCAGCGCGGTCGCCGCCGAGCTCGGGATCGAGGAGGTGATCGCCGAAGTGCTGCCGGCCGACAAGGCCGCGGTCGTCGCGCGCCTGCAGGGCGAGGGGCGGACGGTGGCGATGGTCGGCGACGGCGTCAACGACGCGCCGGCGCTCGCCCGGGCCGACCTCGGCCTCGCGATCGGCACCGGCACCGACGTCGCGATCGAGGCCTCCGACATCGCCCTCGTCTCCGGCGACCCCCGCGCCGTCGCCGACGCGATCCGCCTCTCCCGCCGCACCCTGACGACGATCAAGGGCAACCTCTTCTGGGCCTTCGCCTACAACGTCGCCGCCCTGCCCCTCGCCGCCGCCGGCCTCCTCAACCCGATCATCGCCGGCGCCGCGATGGCCTTCTCCAGCGTCTTCGTCGTCACGAACTCGCTGCGGTTGCGCGGGTTCAGTCCGCGGCGCTAGATGATTTTGCGTCTAGCCGATTAAACGAATAATCGTTTAGACGTATTTACGTCTAATTGCTGCCGGTGACGCTGGGGACGGCAGAGAACCACCTGCCGAGCCGTTCCTTGGTGAAGACGTCGCTTTTCGGGCGCAGCCGGCGGCTGAGGGCGTCGCGGAGGTTCTGGCCTGCCTCGGGGTCGGCGGCGAGGCCGCGGAAGATCGGCTCCGCCGTCTCCGGGTTGGCGAAGCGGGCGAAGTCGAAGGACCACTCGTAGTGCTCGCGGGCGCGCTCGCTGCGCCAAGGCTCGTAGCCGGCGAGGCTCTCCCCGGGGCCGGTGAGTTCGTCGGCGACGTGGAGGGACTGCTCGATCGCGTCGGAGATGCCCTGGGCGGTGGAGGGGTTCTTGAAGTGGCCGGCGTCGCCGACGAGCGCCCAGCCGGGGCCGGTGCCCTGGCGGAAGAAGCCGCGCAGCATCGTCTCCGGGGCGACCCGGACCCCGCCGACCTGCTCGGCCCGCTGCAGCCAGGCGGGGTCGAACCAGTCGCGGTAGTGCTCGAGGAGCCCGGCGAAAGTGCGCTGCCGCTCGGCCGCGTCGCCGCGGGTCAGCCGCGGGTCGAGGCCGAGGATCAGCATCGAGAGGTCGTCCTCGGCCGGGGTCCAGACCAGCGAGCCCTCCTCGACGACGTCGATTTTGAACTGGTCGGTCTCCGGCAGGCCGCGCCAGTAGCCGAACATGAACGCCATCTCTCCCGCCAACTGCCCCTGCTTCTCGAGGCCGAGCAGGCGGGCGACGGTGGAGACGCGGCCGTCGGCGCCGAGCACCCAGCGCGCCTCGATCTCCTCGCCGTTCTCGAGGACGACGCCGCGGGCCGGGTCGTCCTCGGTGCCGGCGCCGAGGAGGCCGGTGACCTTCTCGCCGAAGCGCGTCTCCGCACCCGCGTCGACCGCGACTTCGAGCAGCGCCCGGTCGAGCACCGGCCGGGTGATCACGGCCATCCGGTCGAAGCCGCCGATCGGGGTGAACCGGCCGGCCGCTTCGTGGCCGAGGGTGCGGATCGCGTACTCGACCAGGTTGACCCGGTGGCGGGACTCGATCCGCTCGTACGCCCCCAGCTCCGCCAGCCGCGCCAGCGTGTTCGGGAAGAGCGCGTGGGTCGAGAGGGTGTCGGCGGGCGGCGGCTCGCGGTCGAGGAGCAGGACCTTCCGGCCCTGCTCCGCCAACCGCGCCGCCACCGGGGTGCCGGCGACCCGGGCGCCGACGATGACCGCGTCGTAGCTGGGCCGCCCCATCGTCCTCAGCCCCGCTTCCGCCCGACGGTCAGCAGGTACTCCATGCCGAAGTGGGCCTGCTCAGCGCTGCCCTGGTTCCACTCGGCGCAGAA
>DASRYP010000031.1:0-4318 GCA_035687165.1 Actinoplanes sp.
GTCGGTACTGCGGTTCCGGCGGTTCGCGCTGGCCGTCTGCGTGATCGGCGTGTTCGTCCAGCTCGGGCTGACCGCCTACTACCTCGGCATGGGCCACCGGGCGCAGCCGCACGACGTGCCGGTCGGGCTGGTCTCGTCTGCCGCCGAGCGTGCCGAGGTGGCCGGGCTGCTCACCGAGCGCGGCTACTTCCGGGTCACCGACTACGCCACGGCCGACGACCTCGAGATCGCGATCAAACGCCGGGACGTGTACGGGGGAGTCGACATCACCGGTTCCCCGCCACACCTCTATGTCGCCTCCGCCGCCGGTCCCGCCGCCGCGAACCTGCTGCGCACCACGTTCACCACGGTCGTCCAACAGCAGACCGCCGCGACCCTGGCCAAGCTCGACCGCATCACGATCGCGCGCGCCCGGCAGCTCACCGCCCCGCCGCCGATCACCGACGTGGTCCCGCTGCCCGACCAGGACGTCAACGGTGTCTCGCTCGGCTTCCTCACCCAGGCGCTCGCGCTCGGCGGCACGGTCGCCTCGATCGGCCTCGGCCGCCTCATCCCGCGCACCCGGCGCTCCTGGCGCCGCGGCATCGCGCACGTCAGCACCCTTGCCGTCTACGCCGTCGCCTCGGGCGCCGCCGTGATCTGGTCGATGGGCTGGTTCGGGGTGGGCCTGACCGCCGACCGCGGCGAGATGCTCGCCATCTTCTCGCTGATCTCGCTGGCCATCACCGCCTCCACAGCCGGCGCGGTGGCTGTCTTCGGGGCGCCCGGCGCATTGCTCGGGGCCCTGTACTTCACGCTCGGCACGGTCATCTCCGGTGCCAGCATCCTGCCGGAGTTCCTGCCCACGGTCGGCCGGATCCTCGGGGTCAACCTGCCCACCGGTGCCGGGGTGCAGGCCGTGCGTGACAGCCTCTACTTCCCGGCCGCCGAGATCGGGGGGCACCTGATCGTGCTCGTCCTGTACGCCGGCCTCGGGATCGCGGTCGTGCTCGTCACCAACCTGCTGCCCCACCGCAAGGACACGACGTCCGAGGTCGAGCTCGACCTGGCCCACCGGCTCGAGGGTGCCGAGCGGCGGGAGCCGGTCAAACTCACCTGAGCCGCGCCCTCAGGTTTCCGTGCGGGTGCCGAACAGGAACTTCGTGGGGATCGAGAGGGTGAGTACGCGGATCGCGGATATCCAGAGCCGCCTGATCGCGATGCAGACGCAACAGGCCGGCAAGAACGCGCAGGCGCAGTCGGCCACGCCGGCGTCCTCGGCCGAGGACGGGACTTTCGCGAGCTACCTGGAGAACGCCGTCGCCGCGGCGCCCACCGCGAACAAGTCGTACACGCTGAACAGCAAGGGCATCCCGACCGACCTGGCCGCCTACGGGAACGGGAGGATCCCGGCGAACGCGCTGGAGAAGGTCGGCGACACCCGGCACAAACTCTGGGCGCCGGCCGCCCAGTCGCTGAACCAGATGATCAACGACGCCAAGAAGGACGGCGTGCACATCGGTATCACCGACACCTACCGTCCCTACGCCGAGCAGGTCGATGTCGCCCGGCGCAAGGGCCTTTACTCCCAGGGCGGCCTGGCGGCCAAGCCCGGCACCAGCGAGCACGGCTGGGGCATGGCCACCGACCTCGACCTGAACTCGAAGGCGCTGTCCTGGCTGAAGCAGAACGGCGAGAAGTACGGTTTCGAGATGAACGTGCCCCGGGAGAACTGGCACTGGGCGTACAAACCGAAGTCGTTGTGATCAGACCCGGGCGATGAGCTCGCCGTGCAGCAGGGACATCCAGCCGTCGGGGTCGGCGGCCCAGCGGCGCCAGGCTTGCGAGATGCGGCTCAGGTCGTCCCGGGTCGCCGCGCCGGTGCGCTCGGCGGTGGCGGCCATCGCCGACTGCAGTACCCGATCGGCCCACATGCCGCCCCACCACTCGCGGTCGGCCGGCGTCGCGAAGCACCACGTGCTCGACGTCGCTGACACGTCGGTCAGACCGGCCGCGTGCGCCCAGGCCAGCAACCGCCGCCCGGCGTCCGGTTCGCCGCCGTTGCCGCGGGCCACCCGCTCGTAGAGCGCCAGCCAATCGTCGAGCTCGGGCAGTCTCGGATACCAGGCGAAGGCCGCGTAGTCGCTGTCGCGTACGGCGATCAACCCGCCCGGCCTGGTGACCCGGCGTAGTTCGCGCAGCGCGGCCACCGGATCGCCCAGATGCTGGAGCACCTGGTGGGCGTGGACCACGTCGAACGTGTCGTCGGCGAAGTCGAGCCGGTGCGCGTCGCCGACGACGAAGTCGACGGTGGTCAGGCCGCGCCGGGCGATCTCGGCCCGCGCCAGGTTCAGCGCGTCCTCGGTCACCTCCAGGGCGGTGACCCTCGCGGGAGTGACAAGGCTCGCCAGGTCACCGGTGATGGTGCCGGGACCGCAACCGACGTCGAGGACCGAGACGCCGGAGGAAAGGTGCGGCAGGAGGTATTCCGCCGAATTCTCTGCGGTGCGCCACCGATGCGAGCGCAAGACCGATTCGTGATGACCATGGGTGTACGTCGCCATGCCCCCGACGGTATGCCCGGCGTCCTTCAATGTGGGACCATTCTCCCATATTGTGGAACGATCATCGTTAACCGATTTCTCGGGGCGCAGATCAAGCCGTACTTTTGTCACATGAGGATCGGCATTGTGGGCGCGACGGGACAGGTGGGCAGCGTCATGCGGCGCATCCTGGCCGAGCGCACCTTCCCCGTTGACCAGCTCCGGCTCTTCGCGTCCCCCCGCAGCGCGGGCCGCACCCTCCCGTGGGGCGACGGCGAGGTGACCGTCGAGGACGCGACGACCGCCGACTTCAGCGGTCTCGACATCGTCCTGTTCTCGGCCGGCAAGGGCAGCTCCAAAGAGCTCGCCCCGCGCGTGGCCGCGGCCGGCGCCGTGGTCATCGACAACTCGTCCGCCTGGCGCATGGACCCCGAGGTCCCGCTGGTCGTCAGCGAGGTCAACCCCGCCGCCGCGCGCAACCGTCCCAAGGGCATCATCGCCAACCCGAACTGCACGACGATGGCCGCGATGCCGGTGCTACGCCCGCTGCACGACGAGGCCGGGTTGGTCGCTCTGGTCGCCACCACCTACCAGGCCGTCTCCGGTGCCGGGCTGGCCGGCGTGAGCGAGCTCGACGAGCAGATCAAGAAGGTCGCCGACCGCGCCACCGAGCTCACCCACGACGGCTCGGCCGTGGAGTTCCCCACGCCGCGTTCCTTCGCCAAGCCGATCGCGTTCAACGTGCTGCCGCTGGCCGGCTCGATCGTCGACGACGGCCGCGACGAGACCGACGAGGAGCACAAGCTTCGCAACGAGAGCCGCAAAATTCTCGATCTCCCGGCGCTGCTCGTTTCGGGCACCTGCGTCCGCGTCCCGGTCTTCACCGGACACTCGCTGCAGATCAATGCCCGGTTCGCCCGGCCGATCTCGCCGGCCCGGGCTCGGGAACTGCTCGCGGCCGCGCCCGGTGTCGAGCTGGTCGACGTGCCGACCCCGCTCGACGCGGCCGGCCGTGACCCGTCGTTCGTGGGTCGCATTCGCGCCGACGAGACAGTCGAGAACGGCCTCGCGCTCTTCGTCTCGAACGACAACCTGCGCAAGGGCGCGGCTCTCAATGCCGTTCAGGTGGCCGAGTTGGTCGCCGCCGAGCTGTAGATGTCACGTACCTCAGAACCGCCCCGGTCATCCGGCCGGGGCGGTTTTTGTGGTGGTGTCCGCAAACTCCAATGTGGAAATCTGGGACATTTTGGCCGAATCGGTGGCGGATGGTCGGTTTGAGGTGCAGAGTGATTGCATGAACGACAGTGGGCCCGGCGGCGGCGGCTACTTCTGGTGCCTTCGTGACCATCGGGTGGAGACCGGCGACGACATGTGTCCCGCCCAATATCGCCTCGGCCCCTATGCCACGGCTGACGAAGCTTCGCGGGCTCTCGATACGGTCGAGAAGCGCAACGCCGAGTGGGAAGCCGAGGATGCCCGTTGGAACGGGGAGGCCGGCTGACATCGGCGCCGGTCGAGTGAGTCAGGCCGACTGAATTCGTTCTCAATCGTTGCAGTCTCCGGGCGGAGACGAGCCCGCAGCCATTCGCGCAGTCATTCGCAAGGAGGAACACCCTGATGGCCGCTGCCAAAAAGGCTCCGACCAGAGCAACCGCAGGCGCCGGGAAAAAGGCCTTAGGAGCTGCCGCCGCCAAGGCGCCGGCCAGCAAGGCCGCACCGAAGCAGGTGAGCAGGTCCGTCCCGAAGCAGGCGAGCAACGCCTCGAAGCAGGCGAGCAACGCCTCGAAGCAGGCGAG
>DASRYP010000032.1:0-7742 GCA_035687165.1 Actinoplanes sp.
CCATGCCGCCCGGCACGCACGTGCTGCTCTGCGACCCCGAGCGCATCCGCACCCGGGCGCACGACCTCACCCGCACCTCCGACGAGTTCCTCGAGGCGTCGTGGGCGGCGGCCGCGGTCGGCGGTCAGGCCCCGATCGACGTCGGCGCCGCCGCCTTCAAGACCCTCGCCGACGTCCGGGCCCAGGCTGCCACGCTGAAGCAGCCGTGGTGGACGGTGTCCCCGTTCGGCCTCGTCGAGGCCTCGGCAGAGAACGATCAGCCCTGGCTCGAGACGCCCCAGGTCGAGGTCGCCCCTGATCGTGGTGACGCGGTGGCGCTGGCCGCCCAGCCGGTGCCGCTCTATCACGGCGACACCGCCAAGCTCACCGCCGACCTGCGGGACTGGGTCACCGCGGGCTGGGCGATCGCACTCGTCTTCGAGGGGCACGGCACCGCCCAGCGGGCCACCGAGGTGCTGCGCGACGCCGGCCTGGGGGTCACTCCGGCCGACTCCATCGATACTCCGATCGCGGCGGGCCAGCTCGTGGTCACCTGCGGCGGGCTCAACCACGGCTTCGTCGACACCGCGTCGCAGCTCGCCGTCATCACCGGCAACGACATCAGCGGCGGCCGCGGGACGTCCATGAAGGACGTCCGCAAGATGCCGTCGCGGCGGCGCAACACGATCGACCCGCTCGAGCTCAAGCCCGGCGATTTCGTCGTGCACGAGCAACACGGCATCGGCCGCTACGTCGAGCTTGTGCAACGCACGGTCAACGGCGCCGACCGCGAGTACATCGTGCTGGAGTACGCCGCGTCCAAGCGCGGCCAGCCCGGCGACCGCCTCTACGTCCCCACCGACCAGCTCGACCAGCTCTCTCGCTACGTCGGCGGCGAATCGCCCACGCTGCACAAGATGGGCGGCTCCGACTGGCAGAAGAGCAAGGCCCGCGCCCGCAAGGCCGTCCGCGAGATCGCCGCGCAGCTCATCCAGCTCTACGCGGCCCGCCAGGCCGCCCAGGGGCACTCGTTCGGCCCGGACACCCCGTGGCAGCGCGAACTGGAAGACGCGTTCCCCTACCAGGAGACCCCCGACCAGCTCTCGGCGATCTCCGACGTCAAGCAGGACATGGAGCTCTCCGTCCCGATGGATCGCCTGATCTGCGGCGACGTCGGCTACGGCAAGACCGAGATCGCCGTACGGGCGGCGTTCAAGGCGGTGCAGGACGGTAAGCAGGTGGCCGTGCTGGTGCCGACGACGCTCCTGGCCCAGCAGCACTTCAACACGTTCACCGACCGGATGGGCCAGTTCCCCATCTCGATCAAGCAGCTGTCCCGCTTCCAGACCCCGTCGGAGGCGCGTCTCACGCTGGAGCAGGCCGGGAACGGCACGGCGGACATCGTGATCGGCACCCACCGCCTGCTCTCCAACTCGACCAAGTTCAAGAACCTCGGCCTGATCGTCGTCGACGAGGAACAGCGCTTCGGCGTCGAGCACAAGGAGCAGCTCAAGGCCCTGCGCGCCTCGGTCGACGTGCTCACTATGTCGGCCACGCCCATCCCTCGTACGCTCGAGATGGCGATCACCGGCATCCGCGAGATGTCGACCATCGCCACGCCACCCGAGGAGCGGCACCCGGTGCTGACCTTCGTCGGCGCCCAGGACGACAAGCAGGTGGCCGCGGCGATCCACCGCGAGTTGCTCCGCGACGGCCAGGTCTTCTACCTGCACAACCGGGTCGAGTCGATCGACAAGGCGGCCCGCCGGCTGCGCGAGCTGGTCCCCGAGGCGCGGGTCGCGGTGGCACACGGCCAGATGAGCGAGGAGCAGCTCGAGAAGGTGATGGTCGGCTTCTGGGAGAAGGAGTTCGACGTCCTGGTCTGCACCACGATCGTCGAGTCCGGCATCGACATCCCGAACGCCAACACCCTCATCGTCGAGCGCGCCGACCTGCTCGGGCTCGCCCAGCTCCACCAGATCCGTGGCCGGGTCGGCCGGGGACGCGAACGGGCGTACGCGTACTTCCTCTACCCGAGGGAGAAACCGCTCACCGAGCAGGCCCACGAGCGGCTGGCCACCATCGCCCAGCACACCGAGCTCGGCGCCGGCATGTACGTGGCGATGAAGGACCTCGAGATCCGCGGCGCCGGCAACCTGCTCGGCGGCGAGCAGTCCGGCCACATCGAGGGCGTCGGCTTCGACCTCTACGTGCGCATGGTCGGCGAGGCCGTGCAGGCGTTCAAGGGCGACCGCCCCGAGGAAGAGCCCGAGGTCAAGATCGACCTGCCGGTCGACGCGCACCTGCCGGTCGAGTACATCTCGGTCGAGCGCCTGCGCCTCGAGATGTACCGCAAGCTCGCCGAGGCCCGCGACACCGCGAAACTCGACGAGGTGGTCGCCGAGATGACCGACCGCTACGGCGAGCCGCCGGCCCAGGTCGCGAACCTCATCGCGGTGGCGCGCTTCCGCCAGCTCGCCCGCGCGTACGGCCTGACCGACGTGTCCATGCAGGGCAAGCACCTGCGCTTCAGCCCGCTGCCCCTGCTCGACTCGAAGCAGCTGCGCCTCAAGCGCTACCACCCCGATTCGGTCTACAAGACCGCCACCGACCAGGTCAGCGTGCCCCGCCCGAGCACCCGCCGGATGGGCGGCGAGCCCCTCCGCGACCAGGCGTTGCTCGAGTGGTGCGCCCAGCTCCTGAAAGACGTGCTCGGCGAGGTGCCGGCAAAGGTCTCCGCTTGACGGGGTGACGTGGATGCCTCCGACGTCCGGTGGTTGCTGGCGAAGCGGTCAATCGAGCGCCTCACCTGGTGATCCGTTTCTTCCGGGGTCGGGTGACGTGGGTCATATCAGACATGAGAGAGTCAACGCCATGCAGCGTGCCCGCCGTTTCGGATCTATCGCCGTCATTGCGTCACTGACCGTGGTCGGGCTCTCGGCCTGCCGGTCGGAGCCGTCCGTGGCCGCCTACGTGGGCGACACCAGCCGGATTACCGAGGAACGCGTGCAGGAGGTCTGGGACGACGCCTTCACGGCGCTCCAGGGCCAGGCCGCCGAGCAGCCCGCGGCGAGCGCCGCCGCGGTCACCCTGCCGATCACCCGCAGCGACATCGTCCGCACCCTGGTCGGCAACGACGTGCTGAGCGAGGTGGCGAAACGCCAGTCGGTGACGTTGCCCGCCGACGTGCCGCTCGGTGACTACGCGACCCAGCTCCGGCTCCCGCAGGCCGCGCAATATGTGCGGCTCTACGCCGAGTCGGACACGCTGATCCGCGCGCTGCGCACCAAGGTGCAGACGTCCGCCCCCGCACCGAGCGACGCCGACCTGCGCGAGGTCTTCGACGTGCTCGTCTCGGCTCAGGAGGTGCCGGCGGGCACCCCGTTCGAGCAGTTCAAGACCCAGCTTCCGGCCGAGAACCTGCAGCTGGTCAAGACCGCCGCCGCGGTGCGCAACGAGGTCGCCGAGGTCACCGACAAGATGCGCATCACGGTCAACCCGCGTTATCAGCCGCTCGGCATCCCGGTCCTGGAGTTCCAGACGCAGAACGGCGCGCTGCGGCCGCTCATCAACGTCCCGCTCGGGGCCACCACGAACGGTGACCCGGTTACCGACGTCTCCTGACCGCACCGCGGCTGGCAAAGTTGCGTGCATGACCGCTCGGATCGTTCTGCTCGTCACCTCCCCGCGCCTGCCCGCCGGCCTGCTCACCGCCGCCGCCTGGGACGTTCTGCGCTCCCACCCGGTCTTCACCGCGGCCGACTCGGAGCAGGCCGAGGCGCTGCGCAAGAGTGGCGTCCCGGTCACGGTGATCGAGCCCGACCCGGAGCGGCTGCTGGCCGAGCTCGACCACAGCGGCAACGGCGCGGCGGTCGTGTGGCTGGGCGGCCCGGCCGGCGACGAGAACTTCGCCCGCAGCCTCGGCCTCCGGTTGGCCCGCGAGCCCGCCCTGGCCGAGCTCGAGCTGATGTACGGCTCCTGGGACCCGCCGGGCGCGCGACTGCTCGACGCCGTCGCGGTGATGGATCAGATGCTCTCCCCGGGCGGCGACCCGTGGAAGCGGGCCCAGACCCATCGGACCCTCGCGTCCTACCTGCTCGAGGAGAGCTACGAGGCCTACGACGCGATCGAGGCCGACGACACCGACGCGCTGCGCGAGGAACTCGGCGACGTGCTGCTCCAGATCGTCCTGCACGCGCGGCTCGCCGAGGAGTTGCCCGAGGACGAGGCCTGGAGCATCGACGACGTCGCGGGCGGGCTGGTCGACAAGATGGTGCGGCGCAACCCGCACGTCTACGCCGGGCTCAAGGTCGCCGATCTGGCGGAGATCACCGAGAACTGGGACCGGATCAAGAAGGCCGAGAAGTCGCGGGACTCCGCGCTCGACGGCATCGCGCTCAGCCAGCCGGCCCTGGCGCTGGCCGCCAAGATCATTCAGCGTGCGCAGCGAGCCGGTCTCGACGTGCCCCTGCCGACCGGCGCCGCTCTCGGCCCCCGGCTGCTGCGGATCGTGGCCGAGGCGCGGGCCGATGGCGTCGACGCCGAGCAGGAACTTCGCCGGGCGGCGCTGGCGTACGCGGACGCCGTGCGAGCGGCGGAGCGGAAAAATGTCGGACCGGCCGAGTAAATTTCACGGCATGCCGGAGTTCGTACCGCTCGCCGAAAGCATCGTCGACGCCATCCTCGAGAGTGATCCCGGGGTGGCCACTTACACCGGTGACCACCGGTTCGACGACCGCCTGCCCGACCTGTCACCCGGCGCCGTCGACGCCCGTGTCGCCATGCTGCGGGACGCGGCCGACGCGCTCTCCGGCATCGACGCCGACGGGCTCGACCCCGAGGATCAGGTCGACCACGCGATCCTCGGCGCCATCGCCGAGCGCGGCCTCTTCGAGCTCAGCGACGTCCGCGAGCACGAGTGGAACCCGCTTGAGCACAACCCCGGTCCGCTGCTCCACGCGCTGATCTCGCGCCAGTTCGCCCCCGCTGAGGAGCGCCTGGTCAGTCTCGGCGGCCGGATCGCCGCCATCCCCGACGCGCTGGCCACCGCCCGGGCCGTGCTGCGCGACGTGCCCCGCATCCACGCCGAGACCGCGCTCGGTCAGTTCGCCGGCACGGCCGCGCTGATCCGCGACGAGCTGCCCGCCCTGGTCGAGCAGGAACCCGGCCTGCGCGCCGCGATCGAGCCGGCCTCGGCCGCCGCCCTGGCCGCGCTGGCCGAGTTCGACAGCTGGCTGCGCGCCCGGGTCGACAGCACCGATCCCGGCCGTGACCCGCGCCTCGGCCGCCGCCTTTGGGAGGCCCGTCTCTGGCACACGCTCGACACCGAGCTGCCCGCCGGCGAGGTGCTGTCCCGGGCTCGGGCCAATCTGGAGCGGGTCGGCGAACGCTTGCGCGAGGCGGCCGCCGAGCTGACCGGCGGCCCCGCCACCGACGAGACGGTCCGCCAGACCCTCGACGTGCTCAGCCGGCAGCACCCAGCCGACGACACGATCGTCGACCTGGCCCGGGTCACGATGGAGGAGGCGACCGAGTTCGTCCGCAAGCACGACGTCGCCACCCTGCTCGACGACCCGTGCGTGATCGAGGAGATGCCCGAGTTCGCCCGCGGCGTCGCCGTGGCCTATTGTGACCCGCCCGGCCCGCTCGAGACCGCCGACCTGCCGACGTTCTACTGCATCGCGCCCACCCCGGCCGATTGGCCCGCCGAGCGCGTCGAGTCGTTCTACCGCGAATACAACGACCACATGATGCGCGACCTGACGGTCCACGAGGCGATGCCCGGCCACTTCCTGCAGCTCGCCCACGCCCGCCGCTTCCGCGCCGCGACCCGGGTGCGCGCGCTGGGCTGGTCCGGCCCGTTCGTCGAGGGCTGGGCGGTCTATGCCGAGGAGGCGATGGCCGACCTGGGCTTCGGTGGCCTCCCCGTGCGTCTGCAGCAGCTCAAGATGCAGCTGCGGATGAGCCTCAACGCCATCATCGACCAGCTCGTCCACTGCGACGACCTGCGGGAGGCCGACGCGATGGCCATGATGACCGGCGCCGGTTTCCAGGAGGAGGGGGAGGCCGCCGGCAAGTGGCGCCGGGCCCTGCTCACGTCGACCCAGCTCTCCACCTACTTCGTCGGCTACACCGAGGTCTCCGCGATCGCCGAGGCCCGCCCCTTCGGCGCCACCCCCAAGGCCTGGCACGACGCCATGCTGGCCCACGGCTCCCCGCCCCCGCGCCACCTGGGCACGCTCCTCGGCGTCTGACCGGCGGCGGGCGCGCGAGGCTCACGACTTGTCGATGAGGCGGGCGCCGGTCGGCATCAGGAAAGCGTCCGGCGGGAGCTCCTCCGCGTAGGAGGTGAGCGCCTGGTCGACCTGCTTGCCGCCGACGGTGGCGGTGAAGCGGGCCAGCGCGCCCTCGCTGGTCACGCAGAAGTCGAAGGGGCGGGTCGTGCCGTCGGGGTCGCGCAGCGTCAGGCAGGTCGCGTGCCGCCCGGCGATCGTCGTGTCGTGCTGCTTCGTTTCGATCGTCGAGTCGAGCGCCGCCGCCGCCAGCATCGCCTGCACCGCGTCGGGCGAGACCAGCGGCGCCTCGTCGAGCGAAGCGGCCGCCGCCGGATCGGCCTTCGTCGACGTGCAGGTGGAACCGGAGCAGCGGATCGTCACTGTCGCCGTCACGATCAGGCGGCCGCCCGGATAGACATATGCCGCTCGCGACGGACCCTGGGCCCGGCTGACGGTGGCCCTCTCGCCGCCGGTGATCTGATATTCCGCCGTATAGGTCAGTGCCGATCCCGCGGCGAGCTGACCGGCGGCCTCAGTGATCAGGTTCTCCCTGGTCAGTGGCGCCGCGCTCGCCTCGTCGAGCCCGCCGCACCCGGCGGCGCCGAGCAGCGCCGAGCAGCCGACGGCGAGGCCGGCGATCGTCAAACGCCCGCCGAAAGGCCCGGCGAAAGACCTGGCGGACGGCCCAGCGGAAGCGACAGCGAAAGGCACGCTTGCCACCTAAACCCATGCGCGCAACCCGAGGCAACCGGTATTGGCGTAAGGACCAAGATCCAAACCAGGGCATACGCGTCGTCATCCGCCCGGGGCCACTCAGTCCCGCCGCGTCGAAGTCCGGGCCGTCTGCCCCCGCCGGCCCGGCGGGGGCAGGACCGGTCAGCCGGCGCTGCCCTGCGCACGTGCCCGGAGCTGCTGGTTCAGGATGTAGCGGCGGACGATCCGGGCCTGCTGCTCGTCCGCCGCGGTGAAGACCGCGACCAGCTCCACCAGCAGCGGTCCCCGGCGCGGTACCTGTTGCCGGACCGAGTTGACCTTGACCGCGCGTGCCGGAAACTCGACAATCTCGGGACCGACCTGCATGCGCACCGTGATCTCGTCGCCCGGTCCCACCTCGACGTCCGTGAAGTGCGCCCGCACCGCCCCCTCACTCAGGTCGTGGATCTCTCCCTCGGCGGGTTCCTGACCGGGCAGGCGCAGCACGATCGCCTCGCCGCCACCCCCGCGTACGAAGTCCCGGCTCTGCTCGATCGCCGGCTCGTCCGCGAACCGCACCGCCACGCGGTTCTCGTCGATCGCGGTCACCGTGCCCGTGACCGCGTACCGGCCGCGGGGCGCGGCGGCCCAGCGCAGTGTCACCGGCGAGTCGGCGGGGGGACGGTCGGCGAGGGCCAGCGACAGGGTGATCACCTCGTCCGTGGCCCGCACGACACGGACATCTGGCAGCGTTTCGCCGTACGAGGTCATCTCGATGTACGACCCATCGGCGGG
>DASRYP010000033.1:0-4377 GCA_035687165.1 Actinoplanes sp.
GGCTGGTCGAGTCCGCGAACCCCGGTGAGGTCGTAGGAGACGGTGACCGGACGGCCCAGGGGCAGCGAGCCGGGCAGATCAGGGGCCAAGGCTTCGGCGTACGTGCCGTCGCCCGGCAGGAAGGTCAGCGTGCGACCGGCCGAGGCGACGACCGAGGATCCCTGGTACGCCTCGAACGTCACCTTGAAGCGCGAGCCGCCACCCAGAGCCAGCAACTGCTTCGGAAAGACCCGCAGACTGGGCCCGGCGGCCGGCAGCACGCCCCGGTCGCCGACCCGCAGCCGGAACTTGAGGTCGTGCCGGTTGACGCCGGTCAGATCGAGACCGAAGGTGATCGGCGAGACCTGGTTCTGGCCGGACGGGGTGCCGAGCGCGCCCACCGGCCCGGCGAGGTCGATCGCGTCGGGGTTGGTGGCCTCGACGAAGTTGCCGCCGAGCGAGCCGATCTCCTGACGCTGGGCGACCGACAGCCGGGTCGCCCGGGTGGGCAGCGTGAACTTCTTGGCCAGCACCGACTCGACGGCGGCGGTGACGTCGAGCTGCGTACCCATGGTCAGGGTCTGGTCGGTCTGCGGGGTCTGCTCGATCTTGCGACCGGTACGGACCAGGATGTCGCGGACCTGCACCGGGGTGAGCTTCTGCCCGGTCGCCCGGGCCGCCTGCAGCACGCTGGCCATCGCCGCGGCGACCATCGGCGCGGAGGCCGAGGTACCACCGTTGAGCACCACCTCGGCGGCCTGCGGCGAGGCGCAGGGCCCGTTGCAGACGTGGTAGAGCGACGGCAGGTTGTCGCCCGGGGCGGCGACGTCGATCCGGGTGCCGAAGCCCGAGGAGTACGAGGTGAAGCCGTTGTACCGGGTCGTCGGGTACGCCCCGGTACCCGAACGGGCCGTGCTCAGGGTGTCGTCGGTCGTGGTCGCACCCACCGCAACCGCGCCGCTGTCGGTCACCTTGCTCGGCGCCGTCGTCGGCTGGTCGGTGGCCACGTCGGTGGTCCGGTCACCCTTGCGCGCCAGGTCGGTGGCGGTGCTGCCGCCGTCCGGGCCGACCGAGACCGGCAGCCCGAGCCGGGTGCCGTCGTTGGACGAGATGGAGACCGCGATCCCGCTCGCCACGATCTTGCCGATCACGGCCCGCAACGTCGGGTCGTCCTCGAGGTAGCGCCCCGGGTAACCGATCGCGTCGCCGCCGAAGCCGAGGCTCGCGGTGATCACGTTCGGCCGGGGCGTCTGCCGGGCGGCGGCCTGGAACGCGGCCGCGATGCCCGCGATGGACGGCTCCTTCGGCACGACCAGCCGGTACTGGGCGCCCGGGGCGATGCCGAGCAGATCGGTCGGGCCACTGCCGAGGGCTCCGGGCCGCTGCTTGTCGTGCGGTAGCGGCGCCATCATCGAGAAGTCGAGCAGCACCTCGGCCAGGTTCGGGTCACCGATCTCGGCCGAGCCGGTCGGGTCGAGCGTGCCGTCGTTGCTCGCCACGTAGGCCGGGATCAGCGGCAGCGACGGGAAGTCAAGGTAGCGCTGCCCGTTCCGGATGACGGAGTTCGGCCCGGTCTCGCGCACGTAGGCGTCGCCGGCGTCGACCATCGCCTGGTCGGTCAGGTCGCCGAGGGAGACGTTGGTGATGATCTGACCGGTGCCGGGAAGCTGGTGCAGCAGCCGGTCGGTGTCCGCGAAGGCGCCGAGCGCGTTGACACCGTTCGCGTTGAGGTAGGACTGGAACGAGGTGGCGACGCCCTCGTTGACGGACTGCCCCGCGGATTTGCGGAGCGTCTTGCTCGTCGCCCACTGCGGAATGGCCTGGCCGCCGGTGTTCATCGTGGCCACGGTCGTCGCGTGCGGCTCGGCCCCCGCGAGCATCGCCTGGGCACGCCGGACGAGGACCGTACGGTCGGGTCCGGTCGAGGCGCCGAGGCCGGTCCGCCCGGAGGCCGCCGGCACCGGAAAGGCCCGCGTGCTCTTGCCGTCGGCGCTGGTGAGTGTGCCGGCACCGGAGCCGTCGTAGGCGATCTTCGCCCCGCCAGGAAGCATGATCGTGGTGCCGGCCGGGGCCGGGACAGGCTCGGTGGCCGACGCCGGAGTGCCGAGAGCGGCCACGGGTATCAGCGCGCCGGCCACCAGGGTGGCGAGCGCGCCTGCGGTGGAGCGCAAGTGCATCAGAACCTCGAATCTCATGGTCAAGTGCCTGCACTCTCGGCTTACCCATTCCCGTACGGCAATGCTTTGCGGCGGACGCGTTCGGGCATCTGCGCAAGTGGGAAGGGGCACACCCGGCACGCAACAGCACGGCAACTGATCGTTGATAACGTCGTTACGTGCTTGATCAACTGGTGTGCCGATGACCGACCTGGCTGCGGTGGGCATCGATCCGGCACACGAACGGGCCTACCGATTCCTGGTCCGCCAAGGCCGCGGCCGCACGACGACAGAGATCGCCGCCGCCCTGGGCTGGACGGTACGGGCCACCCGCGACGCGCTTCGGGCGCTGGAACGGGCGGACCTGGTCGCCCGGGTGGCGGGCAGCCCGCCGACGTACCGGGCCAGCCCGCCGGAACTGGCCCTGGAGACCTTGCTGCACCGGCGCGGCGAGGAACTGGCCCGAGCCCGCCTGCTGGCCAAGGAGCTGCAGGACGAGTTCCGGGGCGCACTGACCGGGCACGCCGACACCGGTTTCGTCGAGGTGGTGGAGGGTCGCGAGGAGCTGATGCGCTACCTCATGCACCTGATCGAGAGGACCGAGGAACGGTACGAGACGCTGAACAAACCGCCCTACGTGGCCGGGGACAGCACCGTGGTCCAAGCGGTTGCGGTCGCGATCAGCAAGGGCGTCGGCTCCCGCGCGGTCTATGAGACCGGCATGACCGACGAGGAGACCACCCGGGCGGTCGCGGCCGAGAGCGCGGGGATCGGCGAGGACGTCCGGACGGTCGGCGAGCTGCCGATGAAGCTCGCCCTCTTCGACCGCCGGGTCGGGTTCGTGCCGTTGAACACCGACGATCCCCGGTTGGGGGCGCTGGTGGTGCACCGATCGCCGCTGCTCGACGCGCTGGCTGCGCTGTTCGAGAGTGTCTGGCTGCGCGCGGTGCCGTGGCATGCGGGGGCGGCGACGGGTGAGCTCGACGACCGGTCCCACCAGGTGCTGCTTCTGATGTCGGCGGGCCTCAAGGACGAGGCGATAGCCCGCGCGATGGGGATGAGCCGTCGGACCGTCCAGAAGTACGTGACGGACGCGATGGCGCTGCTCGGGGCGCGCAATCGGTTCCAGGCGGCGCTGCTGGCCCGCGATCGGGGCTGGCTGGAAGCACCGGGCCGGCAGTGGGAGATCGACCGGCCGGTCTGATCCGACCCGACCTCGGCGCTCACGCTGACCGGTTCAAGGCGCTCAAGCCGGTGGCGAGCAGCGCGGGGACGGCCTGTTCGGCCTGGGCCGAGGTCGGGTCGGCGGCGGCGCCCTGGCGGGCTCGATAGCTGATCCCCTGGGCGATGACGGCCAGTTTGAAGTTGGCCAACGCCAGATAGAACGGCCAGTGGTCGAGGTCCACCCCGCGCCGCCGGGCATACTCCTCGGCGATCGCATCGGCGTGCGGCAGCCGGTCACTGGCCCAGGCCGCGTCGAGGCCGAGGATCGGGTCGAGCTGCGGCTGCCGGTAGACGCACATCAGCGCGATGTCGGTGAGCACATCGCCGACCGTGGCGAGTTCCCAGTCGACCACGGCGAGCACCTTGCTGATGTCGGCGCTGTCGAGCATCGTGTTGTCGATCCGGAAGTCGCCGTGCACCACGCCGATCTGCGCCGAGCTGTGCGGCAGGGCCGAGACCAGGCGGGAGTGCAGGTTCGTCGCGTCCGTGAGGTCCTGGTTCTTGACCTCGTTCCACTGCCGCCACCAGAGGCGCACCTGACGTTCCAGGAAACCGTCGGGCCGGCCGAGCCCGCCCAGGCCGACCTCCTCGACGTCCAGCGAGTGCAGATCGGCCAGGACCCGGACGAGCTCGGTGACGCACGATTCGAGCTCGCGGGAGCTGTACGTGTCGAGTTGAGCGCGGGTGCGCACGACCAGGCCGGTGATGAAGGCGGAGACGGCGAACGGTGCGCCGATGACGGACGGGTCCTCGCAGAGCGCGACCGCCGGCGGCACGGGTACGGCACTGAACTGCAGAGCCTGCGCGACCCTCCACTCCCGAGCGACGTCGTGGGCCGACGGGGTGAGGCCGGAATGCGGTGGCCGCCGGACGATCCATCGGTGGGTGCCGTCGGTGACCGCGTAAGTGAGGTTGGATCGTCCGCCGCTGACCAGTTCGCTCGTCAGCGGTCCGGTCACGGGGACGTCCTGGCCTTCGAGGAACGCCCGGACGCCCCGGACGTCGAGCGGCGGTGGAT
>DASRYP010000034.1:0-2235 GCA_035687165.1 Actinoplanes sp.
GCGGCGGCGACGTTCGGGACGGCGTTCGGCTCCACCTGGCAGACCTCTCAGCACGAGCAGGCTGACCTCGCCGTCGGCACCGACCTCTCCGTCGCCCTCACCACGGCGCCGGTCACCGGGCAGAGCGCCGAGGTGGGAACCGCCACGGGCGGCGTCATCAGCCCGGTCGCCAAGCACAACGTCGTGGTCGGGCAGTGGCTCGGTGGTCCGGACTCGGCGCCGCGGATGGTCGCCGTCGACACCCGCCACGCCTCCGCCCTGCTGCACGGCCGGCTCGACGGCGGACGTACGTGGGCCGGCGTGACCGGGCCGCTCGCGCCGCCCACCCCGGTGACCGGTGTCCCCCTGCCCCTGAACAGCGTCCCGGCCCTGACCGGAACCGCCACCGGTACCCTGCCGATCGCCGTGACCCCGCACCTGCTCCTCGAGGACGAGACCGGGCTTCGTACGGCCTGCGCCGGCGACCCCACTCCCCTCGACGGCCGCCGGTACGCCGTACCGGGCTGCGCGAAGGTCCCCGGGCTGCGGCTGATCGGGGTCACGCTGACGGTCCTCGGCGAGACAGGAATCCAGCACGTGAGCCGCATCGACGCCACGCTGACCCTGCCCGCCGCCGCACCGACCGCCGCGGCCTGGACGGTCCGGTCCGCCGCGCCCGAGCAGAGCCAGCTCTCCGGCGAGAAGGTCACGGTCACCGGCACCCGGATACAGCTGACCGCGGCGGTGAGCTTCGCCGAGTCGTCGCCGTCGAGCCGCGTTCTGGTCGCCACCGCCTTCGCCGACCCCGGCCTGGTGCCGGTCGTGGTCTCGAGCCAGTTCGCCGCGGCCGTGGGCGCGCACCCCGGTTCCGAGCTCACCCTCGCTGTCGACCAGACACCCGTGCACGCCGTCGTCGCGGGCGTCGTGCCGAACGTGCCGTCCGCCCCCGGCGCCGCCGCGGTCCTCGCCGACGTCGACACCCTGACCCGCGCCGTCGTCGTGCGCGGCGCGGTGGACTCGCTGGTGACCGATTGGTGGATCGGCGGACCGGCCCGGGCCGACGCCGACGCCCGCCTCGAAGGTCTGCACCTGGGCGTCGTGACCAGCCGGGAAGCCGAAGCCGCGCGACTGACCGGAAGCCCGCTGCGGGCCTCCTTCCCGGCCGTCCTGCGGGTGCTGGTCGTCGCCGCCGTCATCCTGCTTCTCGGCGGGGTGCTGCTGCACATCACCTACGACGTCCGACTTCGGGCCGTCGAAGTAGCCCGGTTGCGGGGCCTGGGCGCGTCCCGACGTGGCATCCGGACGGCCCTGCTGGGCGAGCACGCGGTGGTCGTGTTACCCCTGCTCGCGGCGGGGGCCGGGGTCGGCGCGCTCGCCACCTGGATCGTCGCACCACTGCTGATCCGCTCCGACACCGGCGCGGCCGCCGTGCCGGCCGCCGTGGCGCACTGGCCGTGGGGCGCCGAGGCCGTCCTGCTCGGAGTGCTGGTCGGCGCCTGCGGACTGGTGGCCGCCGTCGCGGTCCTGGTCCAGTCCCGCCGGGCGGACGCCGCTCACCTGCGGGTGGCGTCGTGAGAACCGGTCTGCACTGGCCGAGTGTTCGCGGCCGGGCCCGCGCCGACGCCGGACCGCTGGCACTGGTCGCCGCCGTCGTCGCTGTCGTCGCCCTGCTCGCCGGCGCCACTCCGCCGCTGATCCGCTCCACCTCCGACGCGGCGACCCGGGATACGGTCCGCCGCTCGGCCGACGACGCAGCCGTCCGCGTCGAGGCCGACTGGGGGGACAACTACGGACCGACCGGCGGACGCCTGCGCGAGCCGCGCCTCGCCGAGGACGTCGCCGGCCTCGCCGCCTTCGCCGAGGTCGACCTCGACCCGAGCCTGCGGTCCGTGCTGCTGCCGCCGGTCACCACGGTCTCCAGCATCTCGATGATGATCACCGACGGCAGCGTGCAGCGCCGGCTCCAGCTCGAATACCTGTACGAGACGTCCAGCGGGCCCGCGGTCACCTGGATCGCCGGTACGGCGCCGCGCGCCTCGACCAGCAACGACTCCGTCGAGATACCCCTCAACGGCACACCCTGGCCCGTGCAGGTGGGGCTGACCGAGAACGAGGCGACCGCGCTCGGCGTACGGCCCGGGTCCCGCATCCCGGTCCAGGACGAGCAGCGGACCAAGTACGACGTACGGGTCAGCGGGATCTTCCGGCCGACCGACCCGAACGATCCCGCGTGGCGCCTCGCGCCCTGGGTGCTGA
>DASRYP010000035.1:0-2526 GCA_035687165.1 Actinoplanes sp.
CAGCAGGCGCTACCAGACGCTAAACCCAGAAGCCCCGCGTAGCCAATAGCTTTCGTCCTGTGACGTAAACTGGTTGAGTAAAATGCCTGCGGCACAACCATTTTGCGATGCGTTTGTCAGGTCGCGTCGAGCAGTTCAGTCGGAGATCTGCGTCTGCTGACACAACGCGAGCTTCCAACCAGCGTCGGTGCGGTGATTGGCACTCGACATCGCACTGGCTCGTCGGCCTCGCGGTATGCGGTGCCGGTGTAGACCAGGACAGCGTTGCCGTTGTCCACTTCGATGAGACGCACATCGCCAATATCGTATGTGCGCCACGGTGGAGATTCGGAGAGCGCGGAAACCCCCATGTCTCGGTCCATAGCGATCCCGTTCGCGAGGACCATCAGCGCGTTTGGCAGCATGAGTTCGCCGTAGTACTCCGAGCCGGTCTGATTGCACAGCGAATCCCAGCCCGCCCTTTCGAGCTCGAGCAAGACGTGCCGCACCGTGTTTTTCGTCATGCCTCACTGAGTACCCAAAACCGCCGACCGGCCCTCCGGCGAAGCTGTGGGTGTCGGGACAGCGCATCACCGTGCGACTCCAGCGGCGGTCACGGCGTGGCGCCCGGTGTCGGGATCTAGGCCGCGCTAGTGTTCGCGTCGGTGCGGCTCACATCGGTACAAGCAATATATTCACATCTCGCGAAAACCTATGATCGCGATCTGCGCGACGACATGAAGTACACGGCGCATGTTGAAGTGCCGCGGCTGATCATCGACGCGCTGGGATCTAGACGAGCGAATATTCTCGATCTCGGCTGCGGCACGGGGCTTTCCTCGTTGCTGTTTTTCGAACAGGGTTATCACGTGACAGGCATCGACGGCACCGGCGCCATGGTCCGTCGGGCCCGAAAGCTGCCGTACAGGAGCGTTATCCAGCAAGACCTCGAATCGCCGTGGCGTGTCAAAGATTGTTCGTTCGACGCCGCCGTGATGCTCGGAGTGATGGAATACATCATCTATCCCGGCGGGCTGATGCGGCAGGTGAATGACAAGCTCGTCCCGGGTGGTGTCTTCGGGCTCACCGTGCCTGACAAAAGCAAACTCTACGCGGATGTCTGAAGCATCCCCGGTTTCATGCACACCTCGTTACGTGTGACCGGTGTGCTCTCCGGCGTGGAGTCGAGCGTAGTACTCGGCCTCGGCTTCGGCGGGTGGACGTCGGCCGAGGCGGTGCATCAGCCTTCGGTCGTTGTACCAACTCACCCACGCCGACGTGATGTCCTCCAGGTCGTCGAGGGTGCGGATCGGCCCGGCCCGGAACGGGGAGCCCTCGCGGATGCACTCGGTCTTGTAGAGGCCGATCGTCGTCTCGCACAACGCGTTGTCGAGCGCGTCTCCGACCGTCCCGACCGACGGCCTGAGCCCTTCCAGCATCAGTGTTTCACCGTAATGTATTGCGGTGTACTGACTTCCGGCGTCACTGTGATGGATGGTGTCGTCGAACGGGCGGCCTTGGCGGGCGCGGAAGGCCGCGGCGTGGCGCAGCGCACGCTCGACGAAGCCGGTGTCTTTGGTCAGTGAGCATTCCCACCCGGCGATCAGTCCCGCGTAGGCGTCGACGACCAACGCGGTGTAGCCGAACCCGCAGGTCATCGGCACGTAGCTGAAGTCGGCCACCTCCAGCAGGTTCGGTGCGCCAACCCGCCACCGCCGGCCCACCAGGTCCGGCGCCCGGGCAGCGGCCGGGTCCGGCTCGGTGGTGCGCGGGGTACGACGGGCGCGCACCACGCCGCGCCATCCGTTTCGACGCATGATCCGTTCCACCGTGCGCCGCGCCACCGGGATGCCCTCGCGTTGCAGGTGCGCCCACATCTTCAGGCTGCCGTACAGGCTCTCCGGGGGGCGTTTGCCGTCGGCGTCGGGTTCGTAGTAGCCGGCCAGGATTTCGGTGATCGTGGTATCCCACAGGGCCCGTTTCGACGGCGCCGCCGAACGGTGCGCCCAGTAGGTGCGCGGGGCGATCTGCACACCGTGCACGGCCAGTGCCCGGCAGATCGGTACGACCCCGAACTGTTCGCGGTGCGCGTCGATGAACGCGCAAATCAGCGGTGTCGCGGGTCGCACTCCCGCGCGAAGAAACTTGTTGCGGCCTTGAGTATTTCCAATGTTTGTTCCAGCTCGCGGTTCTTGCGTCGTAGCTCCCGCAGCTCCCGCCTCTCCTCGCTCGACACCCCCGCCGCCGCACCGGCATCGATCTCGGCCTGGCGTACCCACTTGCGCAGCGTCTCCGGGTTCATCCCCAGCCGGCCCGCGATCGCCTTCATCGCCGCCCACTCCGAGTCGTAATCCTCACGGTGCTCGCGCACCAGCCGCACCGCCCTGGCCTTGGTGTTCTCGTCGTACCTGATCGACATCGCGCCATCCTTCCCAACAAGGGAAGTGCGCAAGAAACCGGGGACGGTTCAGGGCGCGCACCACGCCGCGCCATCCGTTTCGACGCATGATCCGTTCCACCGTGCGCCGCGCCACCGGGATGCCCTCG
>DASRYP010000036.1:0-2736 GCA_035687165.1 Actinoplanes sp.
GGACTCGAGCACCTCGGGGCCCTTGATGAGCAGGCCGAGCTGCGCGCCGCGCCCCGTGCCGACCAGCAGCGCGGTGGGCGTGGCGAGCCCGAGGGCGCACGGGCAGGCGATGATCAGCACCGCGACCGCGGCGCTGAACGCGAACGTCGCGGGCTCGCCCGCTCCGAGCCAGAAGCCCAGCGTGGCGACCGCGAGGCCGATCACGATCGGGACGAACACGCCCGAGACGCGGTCGGCGAGCCGCTGCACGGCCGCCTTGCCGTTCTGCGCCTCCTCGACCAGCCGAGCCATCTGGGCCAGTTGCGTGTCGGCGCCGACCCGGGTGGCCCGCACCACGAGCCGACCGCCCGCGTTGATCGTCGCGCCGGTCACCGGGTCGCCCGGCCGCACCTCCACCGGCACCGACTCCCCGGTCAGCAGGCTGACGTCGAGCGCCGACGCCCCCTCCACGACCACGCCGTCGGTGGCGACCTTCTCCCCCGGACGTACGAGGAAAAGCGCACCCGGTGTGAGCTCGGCGGCCGGGACGACCCGTTCGGTACCGCTCTCGAGGATCGTGACGTTCTTGGCGCCCAGCGACAGGAGCGCCCGCAGGGCGTCTCCGGCGTGTCGCTTGGCGCGGGCTTCCAGATAGCGCCCCGCCAGCAGGAACGTCGTCACGCCGGCGGCCGCCTCCAGATAGATCGCGTCGCCGGCGCGGGCGGTGAGCGAGAACGGGTGCGTCATGCCCGGCATGCCCGCGTCGCCCAGGAACAGGGCCCACAGCGACCAGAGGAACGCCGCCAGCGTGCCCATCGAGACGAGCGTGTCCATCGTGGCCGCGCCGTGCCACAGGTTGACGAAGGCGGCCCGGTGGAACGGCCACCCGCCGTAGACCACGACGGGCGCCGCGAGAGTCAACGACAGCCACTGCCAGTAGTCGAACTGCCAGGCCGGCACCATCGCCAGCACGATGACCGGGATGCTCAGCGCCGCCGAGATCAGCAGGCGGTCACGGAGGGCGTCCCGCGAGCTCGCGGCCACGACGGGCTCGGACGTCGGCTCCGCCGCGGTGTACCCGGTCTTCTCCACGACGGCGATCAGGTCAGCCGCGCCAAGGGCGGCCGGGACGGTGGCACGGGCCTTCTCGGTCGCGTAGTTCACGGTCGCGGTGACGCCGTCCATCCGGTTCAGCTTCTTCTCGATGCGGTTGGCGCACGCCGAGCACGTCATCCCGCCGATCTCCAGCTCAATCACCCGCTCCATCCTCCCACCATATACCCCTTGGGGGTACCTGGCAGGGGGGAAGGAACAACGGAGGGGCCGGCGCTCCCGCCGGCCCCTCCGCAGGACGTCAGGCTGCTGAGGTCTTCACCAGGGTGCGGATCTGGCGTAGCAGGACCGACAGGGCGGCCAGCTCGGCCGGCGTGTCGGCGACGTTGCCCATCGCGTTGGCGGCCCGGGCGATCGAGGCGGCGTTGACGCGTTCCCACTCCGAGACGCGCTCGTCGGCCGTGGCGTCGACCGGGGTCGACTGCATCACCTCGGCTGCCAGGGCGGCCAGCGCCGCGTACAGGTCGTAGCGCAGCGCCATCCGGGCCAGCGTCTGCCACCGGTCGCCGCGCGGGAGGCGGGAGATGTGGGAGAGCAACTGGTCGACGTGGAAACGCTCGGACAGGACGAAGTAGACCTGGGCCACCTCGACCGCGGGACGGCCGGTGACCACGCCCGTCTCGAGGATGTCGAGCACGCCGAAGCCGTAGTTGCACCAGGTCACCCGCTCGGCCAGGTCCATCGGCACGCCCTTGTCGACCATCCGGGCGATGTGCTCGTCCATCGATCGGCGCTCGATGCCGAGCAGCACCGACGGCAGGTTCGGCAGCAGCGCCTGCACGCCCGAACTGAGCTTGGCGACCTCGCCGGCCACGTCGATCGGCGAGCGACGGGTGCTGACCAGCCAGCGCACCGCGCGGTCGAGCAGGCGCCTCGACTCCAGGAACACCAGCGTCTGCGCCTCGGTCGGCACCTTGTTGTCCAGCGCTTCGGCCGCGACCCAGATGTCGGCCAGGCCGTACGCCTCGCGGATCACCGCGAACGCCCGGATCACGTCGGCCGCCGAGGCGCCGCTCTCCTCCATCGCGCGGAACACGAACGATGTGCCGCCCCGGTTGACCACCTCGTTGACCAGCGAAGTCGTGATGATCTCGCGGCGCAGCCGGTGACCCGCCATGCGGCCCGCACAGCGCTCGCGCAGCGGCGTCGGGAAATATCGCGCCAGGACACGATTCGTCCAGGCCTCGTCGACGATCTCGTCGGCCAGCACCTCGCGCTCGAGACTGATCTTGACGTACGCCAGCAGCACCGCGAACTCCGGCGCGGTGAGCCCGTCGCCCGCCTCGTGCCGCGCGGCCAGCTCGGCATCGGTCGGGAGTGCCTCGAGCTCACGGTTGAGCTGCCCGCCGGCCTCGAGCTGGTTGAGCATCCGCCGGTGCACCGGCAGCAGCGAATGGGCCTGGGCCCGGGCGTTGCCCAGCGCCGTCGCCTGCTCGTAATTGTCGCGCAGGACCAGCGCCGCCACCTCGTCGGTCATCGCGGCCAGCAGTTCGTCGCGCTGTGGCAGGGTCATCTCGCCGTCGGCCACCGCACCGCCCAGCAGGATCTTGATGTTGACCTCATGGTCGGAGCAGTCCACTCCGGCGGAGTTGTCCATGGCGTCGGTGTTGATCCGGCCGCCGCACAGGTCGAACTCGGTGCGGC
>DASRYP010000037.1:0-5007 GCA_035687165.1 Actinoplanes sp.
GGGCACCGGCAAGACCGCCGTCGGCCTGCACCGGGCCGCCTACCTGCTCTATCTGCACCGGGAACGACTGAAGCGCTCGGGCGTGCTGATCGTCGGACCGAACACGGCCTTCCTGTCGTACATCTCGGCTGTTCTGCCCGCCCTGGGCGAGGTCGAGGTACAGCAGGCCACCGTGGACGAGTTGGTCGGGCGAACGCCGGTGCGGGCGCCGGACAGCCCGGTCGCGGCGCTCGTCAAGCACGACGTGCGGATGGCCGAGGTGCTGCGCACGGCGCTCTGGCGCAAGCTGGCCAAGCCGACCGAGCCGATCATGGTGTCGGACGGCTCGTACCGCTGGCGCATCGACGTGGAACCGCTGCGCCGGCTCGTCGACGAGGCGCGACGCGACGGACTGCCCTACGCGGTGGGACGGGAGCGGGTGCGGGCGCGGGTGGTCGGCCTGCTGCAACGCCAGTCGGAATACCGGACCGGCAACTCGCCGACCGACACCTGGCTGCGCAAGATGAGCAAGGTCGCGCCGGTCACGGAGTTCCTCGACGCGGCCTGGCCCGCGGTGACGCCCGAGGCGCTGGTGGCCGAGGTGCTGAGCGACCCACCGTCGGGTCTGCTCGACGACGAGGAACGGGCCGCGATCCGCTGGGCCAAGCCACCCCGCTCGGTCAAGTCGGCCCGGTTCAGCGCCGCCGACCTGCTGCTGCTCGACGAGGTCGCGGGGCTGCTCGACCGTCCGGCGAGCTTCGGGCACGTGGTGATCGACGAGGCGCAGGACCTCTCCCCCATGCAGGCGCGCGCGATCGCCCGGCGCAGCGAGCACGGGTCGATCACCGTGCTCGGCGACCTGGCTCAGGGCACGGCGCCGTGGGCCGCCGCCGAGTGGCACGAGACGCTGACCCATCTGGGCAAGCCAGGGGCCGCCGTGGTGCCGCTGACCATCGGCTTCCGCGTACCGGCCTCGGTCGTCGCCCTGGCCAACCGCCTGCTGCCGGCGCTCGGCGTCGACGTGCCCGAGGCCGTCTCGCTGCGCCGCGACGGCGACCTGGCGATCGTGCCGGTGGCCGAGCCGGACGAACTGGACGCGGTGACGCTGACCGAGGTGACCTCGGCGCTGGCGCACGAGGGTTCGGTCGCGGTGATCGCGGCGGACAGCGCGGTGGAACGGCTGCGCGGCCATCTCGCGGCCGCGGGCATCGAGCACGCGACGGCCGACGGGGTCGAGACCGAGGCGCGGGTCACGGTGGTGCCGGCCACGTTGGTCAAGGGCCTCGAGTACGACCATGTGGTGGTCCACGAGCCGGCCGACATCGTCGCCGCGGAGCCGAAGGGCCTCAACCGGCTGTACGTGGTTCTGACGCGTGCCGTCTCGCGGCTCTCGGTCGTACACGCGAAGCCTTTGCCCGACCCGTTGAGCTGAAACTCCGTCAACTTTACCGCACAAAGTTCTTTGACTTTGTGCGGTAAAGTTCTTTGCATGACCCCGACCGAGGACGCCCCGAGCTCTGACTCCCCGAGCTTTGACGCCCCGAGCTCTGCCGAAGCCCCACCGGTCGACCCGGCCGAGTCACTCGCGCTGATCGCTCGCGAGCGGGCCAACCTCGGCCGCGAGCTCACCCCCGACCCCCGGTTGATGTATTGGCCGTGGGGCTTCGCCTGGCTCGTCGGCTTCACGCTCTTCTTCCTGCGTTTCGGCCCCGACGGCCGGGTCTTCGTCGACCTGCCGGCCTGGCTGCCGCTGCTCACCCTGACCCTGCTCTTCATCACTGCCGGCATCGTCACCGGCATCGCCGGCGGCAGGGTCAGCCGCCGCATCACCGGCCCGAGCAACCGCCAGAGCTTGATGTACGGGTTGAGCTGGTCGATCGCCTTCACCGCCTTCTCCGTCGTCTTCGCCCAGTTCAGCAGCGTTCTGCCGGAGGCGCAGGCGGGCCTGCTCTGGGCCGGTGGCATGGTCGCGCTCACCGGCGCCCTGCACATGGCCGGCGGCGCGATCTGGGACGACCGCAACCTGTTCCTCCTCGGCGCCTGGACCAGTGTCATCAACATCGTCGGCGTCCTCGTCGGCCCCGGGTGGCACTCGCTGATCGTCGCGGTGGCCGGGGGCGGCGGCATGCTCGTGGCCGGCCTCATCGGGTGGCTCCGGCTGCGATGACCGACCACAGCGAACCCGGCGTCACCGAGCTCGACCCGGTGATCCACGCCCAGGCCCGGCTGCGCGTCGTGTCGGCGCTCTCGGTGCTGCGCGACGACGACCGCATCTCCTTCCCCCGGCTCCAGGAGTCGCTGCGGATGACCGCCGGCAACCTCTCCGTCCACCTGCGCAAGCTCGAAGACGCGGGCTACGTCGAGGTCACCAAGACTCACCACGGACGCACGCCGGCCACCCTGGTCCGGCTCACCCGACGCGGCCGGCTCGCCTTCGACGACTACACCGCCGCGCTGCGTGCGCTGCTGGACCCGCAGGGGGGCTCATGACCGACATCCTGGCTCGGGCGCTCGACGTGACCCGGCGCTACGGCGACAACGTGGCCCTCGACGGGGTCTCTCTCGAGGTCGAGGTCGGCGAGCTGGTCGGCCTGCTCGGCCCGAACGGCGCCGGCAAGAGCACCCTGGTCAACCTGCTCACCGGCATCCGACGGCCGACCTCGGGCGCGGTCGAGCTCTTCGGCGGCGATCCACGCCTGCCCGCGAGCCGCCGCCGGCTCGGCGTGACTCCGCAGGAGACCGGGCTGCCCGCCGCGCTGCGTGTCGGCGAGGTCGTCGACTTCGTCTCGGCCCACTACGACCGGCCGCTGCCCAAGGGCGAGCTGCTCGACCGCTTCGGCCTGACCGATCTCATCCGGCGGCAGACCGGCGGCCTGTCCGGCGGTGAGAAGCGGCGGGTCGCCGTCGCGCTCGCCTTCGTCGGCCGGCCCCGCATCGTCTTCCTGGACGAGCCGACCACCGGCCTCGACGTGCAGGCCCGGCGGCTCCTCTGGGACGGCATCCGCTCCTTCCGGGCCGACGGCGGCACTGTTGTGCTGACCAGCCATTACCTGGAGGAGATCGAGGCGCTGGCCCGGCGGGTGGTGGTGATCGGGGGTGGCCGGGTGCTCGCCGACGACACCGTCGAGGCGGTACGCGGCCTGGTCGCCTCCCGCCGGGTCAGCCTCACCGTCCGCGAACCGCTGCCCGAGCTGGCCGGCGTCACCGGAATCGAGCGCGACGGCGACCGCGTGCACCTGCTCACCGCCGACGCCGACCGCCTGGTGCGCGACCTGGTCGCGTACGACATCGGCTTTTTTGATCTGGAAGTGCGCCCGACCTCGCTCGAGGAGGCGTTCCTCGCCATCACCGGGGAACCGGAACCCGCGTAACCAGGAGGACCCGTTGTCGTCTCTCGCGCTCACCCACGCCAAGTTCCAGCTGCTCGAGACGTTCCGCATCCCGATCGCCGTCTTCGGCAGCGCCTTCTTCCCGGCCGCGGCGATGCTCGCGTTCGTCGTACCGTTCGTCGGCGACAACGCGGAGTACGCGACCTACGCCACCGTCTCGATGATCACGTTCTCGGTGCTGACGACCAACCTTTTCCAGTACGGCGTGGGTGTCTCCGAGGATCGGGCCCAACCCTGGGATCCGTACGTGCGGACCCTCCCGGCCGGAGCCGTGCCCCGCTTCGCCGGCCGCATCCTCGCCGGCCTCTGCCTGATGGCCGTCTCGCTGGTGCCGGTCGTGCTGATCGCGGCGCTGCTCACCGACGCGACGACGACCCCGCTCGGCTTCCTCGCCACCGCCGCGACGACCGCCGTCATCGCCGTGCCGTTCATCCTGATGGGACTCGCGATCGGTTACTCGATGCCGCAGAAGGCGGCGATCGTGGTGGCCCAGGTGCTGTTCTTCCCGCTCGCCTTCCTGGGTGGGCTGATGACCGGTCCGGGGATGGCGCCGGGCATCGTCGAGGACCTGGCGCCCTATCTGCCGACCGGTGGCGCGGCCCGGCTCATGTGGGCCGCGGTGGGCGACTTCCCGTTCGACCTCGGCTCGATCATCTCGCTCGTGGCCTGGACAATTGTGCTCGGATCGGTGGCCCTGTGGGCCTATCGACGGGATGAGGGTCGGCGGTTCAGCTAGAACAACGACACTCAAGCCCGACCACGGCGGCCTCTTCTCGGTGCTGGCCGGCGTCGATTAGGCGCGGACAGGCACGACGAGCGGGCCGTGGTCGCCCTCGATGACCCGCACCCGCACCCGGTAGTGCCTCGCCAGGTTCTCCTCGGTGAGCACCTCGCGAGCCGTCCCCGCCGCGACCACCGTGCCCTCGGCGAGCAGCACCATCCGGTCGGCGTACTCGCCGGCAGTGGTCAGGTCGTGCATCGTCGTCAGCACGGTCAGCGCGCGCTCGGCCCGCAGCCGGTCGATGAGCTCGAGCACCTCCTGCTGGTGGCCGATGTCGAGCGCGCTGGTCGGCTCGTCGAGCAGCAGGATGCCGGCGCCCTGGGCAAGTGCGCGGGCAAGGAAGACACGCTGCCGCTCGCCGCCGGAGAGGGTCTCGAGTCGCCGCCCGGCGAACCGTGCGACGTCGAGCGACTCCAGGACCTCCTCGACGGCGGCGAGGTCGGTGGCGGACTCGCGGCCGAGTGGCGGGACATAGGGCGTACGCCCGAGGAGCGCGTAATCGAGCACGTGCATAGCCGGCGGGACCGTGGGCGACTGGGTCACGGTGGCGATGGTCTTGGCGCGCTCGCGGCGGTGCAGCCGGTCGACCGGGGTGCCGTTCAGCTCGACCGTGCCGGTGAAGGGCAGCAGGCCGCCGATCGCGCGCAACGCCGTGGACTTGCCGGCGCCGTTCGGCCCGATCACCGTGACCCACTCGCCCCGGGACACGTCCAGGTCGACGCCGTCCACGATGCGGGTCCCGTCGAGGCGTACGCGAAGGTCTTGGACTTTGATCGCCGGATCGCTCACGACGCCCCGCCTCGGCCGCGGCGCAGCACCACGATGAAGAACGGAGCGCCGAAGAACGCCGTGATCACG
>DASRYP010000038.1:0-7046 GCA_035687165.1 Actinoplanes sp.
GACGTCACCGCCGCGGTCACGGTCGTCGCCGTGCGGGGCACCTGGACCCGAGCGCTGCGCATGAATTCCTTCGCGGCGATCAAGAAGGCGCTCACCGAACACCCGGCGGCGCTCGTCATCGACCTCAGCGCCCTGGTCGACCCGCAGGCGGCCAGCTCCTCGACCTGGCTGACCGTGTCCCGAGTGGGGGCCGCGATGGAGCCGCCCGTGCGGGTCGCGGCCGCTCTGCCGCCGCACGGCTCCCTCAGTGCCCGGCTCGTACGGCTCGGGGCGGCGTACTCCCTGCCGATGTTCGAGAACGTCGCCGAGGCCGGAGCATCCGCGGTGGCGGGCGGGCCGACCGGCGACCGGATGCGGCTCGACCTGCCCGCCCACCCGGACACCCCCGCGCTGGCCCGCAACCTGGTCACCGACGCGTGCTGTGCTTGGGGCCTGCACGATGTGCTGCACCTCGCCCGGCTCGTGATGAGCGAGCTGGCGGGCAACGCGATCGAACACGCCCGCACGCGGATCTCGGTGGCTGTGGTCCGCCGCGGCGACGGAGTGCACCTGACCGTCACCGACGGCGACCCGCGCATGCCCCAGCTGCTCGAGCAGACGGAGAAGCCGTCGGGCAGCCTGTGGGAGGCTCGCGGCATGGGGCTGCGAACCGTACAGGCCGCCTCGACGGCTTGGGGTGCTCTTCCGACTCAGGAGGGCAAGGTGGTCTGGGCGACTGTCCGGCCCGCCTGACCTACTTCCCGACGGTCGCCTTCTCCGCCACCGGCGTCCCGGCCTGCTGCGTCCCGGCCTGCTGCGTCCCGGAGGCGGCGTGGCCGGCCGCGCGGAGATTCTCGGCCTCCTCGGCCGCCCGGACCGCCTGGAACGGGTCTCCGTAATGCTTCATCGCCCGCCGGGCGAAGGCCTGCTGCTCGGTCGCCACCCGCTCGGGTCGGCCGCGGCCGACGAAACTGACCGCCCAGTGCAGCACCGTGGTGAACCTGTTCTTGAAGCCGACCAGGTAGAAGACGTGCACCGCGAGCCACATCATCCAGGCGATGAAACCGGACAGGCGTAACGTGCCGACGCTGGCCACCGCGGAGAACCGCGAGATCGTGGCCATGCTGCCCTTGTCGAAGTACTTGAAGGGCTTCGGCGCGGGCTTGTCGCGCAGCCGGCGCTTGATCACCTCGGCCGCGTATTTGCCACCCTGGATGGCGACCTGCGCGACACCTGGCAGCGGAGCCCCGTCGGACCCGGGCAGGTGCATCATGTCGCCTACTACGAAGATCTCGGGGTGGCCCGGCACGGTCAGGTCGGGCTCGACCATGATCCGCCCGGCTCGGTCGGTCCGGGCCCCGGTCGACTCGGCGAGCTGACGGGCCAGCGGCGGCGCGGCGACCCCGGCCGCCCAGACCTTGGTCATCGACGGGATGCGCTGGTGACCGCGCTCCGACTCGACCTCGATGCCGGTCAGGTCGACGTCGACCACCTTGGTATTCAGCTCGACCTCGACGCCCATCAGGTGCAGTTGGCGCAGCGCCCGGGTGGAGAGGTGATCGCCGAAGGTGTTGAGCACCGCGCCGACCGCGTCGATCAGGATGATCCGGGCCTTGCGCGGGTCGATGTGCTTGTACTGCCCCGGCAGATTGCGGTGGGCGAGTTCGGCGATCTGGCCGGCCATCTCGACACCGGTCGGGCCGGCGCCGACCACCACGAAGGTGAGCCAGCGCTCCTGGGCCTGCGGGTCGGTCTGCAGGTCGGCGATCTCGAACGCGCCGAAGATCTTGGCGCGCAGCTCCAGAGCGTCGTCGATGCTCTTCATACCGGGCGCGTACTCGTTGAAGTGGTCGTTGCCGAAGTAGGACTGCGAGGCGCCGGCGGCGACGATCAGGGTGTCGTACTCGACCTTGTAGTCGATGCCCGGCCCCGTCACCGAGATGACCTTGTTCGCGGTGTCGATGTGCTCGGCCCAGCCCAGCCTGACGTCGACGTTGTCCTGCTTCTTCAGCACCTCACGGATGGGCGGAGCGATCTCGCCCTCGGAGAGCACGCCGGTGGCGACCTGGTAGAGCAACGGCTGGAACAGGTGATAAGCCGTGCCGTTGACGAGCGTGATGTCGACCGGTGCGTCGCGCAGCGCCCTGATCGCGAAAAGACCCCCGAAGCCGGCGCCGATGACTGCCACCCGATGCCGCTGCATAAAAACTCCCTCGGTGCTCGGTGCTCGGTGCTCGGTGCTCGGTGCTCGGTGCTCGGTGCTCGGTGTCCGTCAAGTAGAGCACCCTGAACTGGCCGAATATGCCGTGAGCATCGACACTGTGGCGGCCCGACGCGGATCCGCCGGGTCGTTGACCAGGGTTTCTTTCCCCGCCTGGCCACCAGGAAAACCGGATACCGCCATCATGCCCGATGACCTGGGGTTACGTTCATGATCGGCGGGGTGGATCGGCTGTCACCCCACCGCGTTCAACGGATCGGCCGGCGGGCCGTCGCCCGTGCCGCTGCCCTGGCGTCCGGAGTCGCCGACGAGGCGGCCCATCGTGCCGGCGTCGACCGCCGGGTGGAAATGGAAGCCCTGCGCGAATCGGCAGCCCCGCAGAGTCAGTTCGGCCGCTTGGGCCTGGGTCTCGACGCCTTCGGCGATCACCCCCAGGTGCAGTGCGTCCCCGAGGCGCAGGACCACCTCGACGACCGCGGCGCCCTCCGCGGTCCGGTCGAGCCGAGCGACGAAGCAGGTGTCGATCTTGAGGATGTCCACCGGGAAGTTCGTGAGGTACTGCAGCGAGGCGTTACCGGTCCCGAAATCGTCCAGAGCGATGCGGATTCCCGAGGCGCGCAGAGCCTGCAGCACCGACGCCACCTCCTGATAGTCGACGAGCGCGCTCTCGGTCAGTTCGAGGATCAGGTCGTGCGGGTCCACTCCGGCGCTCGTCAGGATCTCCCGGAACTCGGCCACGATGGTCGCGTGCTGAAGCTGCACCGGCGAGATGTTCACCGCGAGCGTCAGCCGGGGACCCTCCCGGACGGCGCGCTGCCAGCCACCCAGCTCGGTGCAGGCACGCCGCAGGACGCCGGCGCCGAGCTGCCCGATCAATCCGGTCTGCTCGGCGAGCGGGACGAAGGTCAGCGGCAGCAGCAGACCGCGGTCCGGGTGCTGCCAGCGGACCAGGGCCTCCATGCCGATGATCAGGGAGGTCTCCAGGTCGATGACGGGCTGGTAGAGCACGTGGAGCTCGTCATTGAGCAAAGCGCGGCGCAGGTCCTCCTCCAGGGCCGCCGCGTCGGTGCGATAGTCCTGCATCCCCTCGACGTAGACCTGCCAGCCTTTGTCCGCGTTCCGCTTGGCGTGATACATGGCGACGTCCGCGCGGTGCAGGGCCTGGGTGGTGTCGAGGGTCCCGGGGACGCACAGGGCGATGCCGATGCTCGCGCGGGCCCGGACCAGCTGGTCGCCGATGCGGAGTTCTTCGGTAAGGCGGTCGGTGACCCGCGACGCCACGGCGACGGCGTCCTCCCCGGAGTGGATGGTGTGCAGGACGATCGCGAACTCGTCACCGCCGAGCCGGCCGACGGTGTCGGCCCCCAGCACGCAGTCGCTCAGCACGGCGCTGACCGCTCGCAGCAACTGGTCGCCGGCCGCGTGGCCCAACTCGTCGTTGACCTGTTTGAAGCCGTCCAGGTCGAGATAGAGAACGGCGCCCAGCCCGGGCGCGCTGCTGTCGCACACCGCGGCCAGCGCGTCGATCAGGGCCAGCCGGTTGTGAAGGCCGGTCAGCGCGTCGTGCGAGGCGTCGTGGGCGAGCCGTTGCTGCAGGCGCTTGCGCTCGGTGATATCGCGATGGTTGTACACGACAGTGCCGACGGCGGGATGATCCAGCAGATTCCGGGCGACGACCTCGTGCCAGTGCCAACTGCCGTCGGCGTGCAGGCCTCGCATCTCGGCCTCATATATCCGGGCCCCACCGAGAATCGCCGCGTTCATCGCCGCGGCGACCGGGCGGTCGTCCGGATGAAGCAATTCGCCGGTGCCCGACTTGGCGATGTACTCCTGGGGCTCGTAACCCATGACGTGTTCGACGGCCGAGCTGACGTAGGTGAGGTGGCCGGTGCCGTCGATGAGAACGATCACGTCGCCGGAGTCCTGCACGAGCGTCCGGAACCGCTCCTCGTTACGATGCGTGATCATGTCGCTGTCGTGCCGCTCCCGCTCCGCCTTCTCTCGTTCGGCGGTGGTGGTGCTGAGCTCCCGAATGGCGATGACGACGCTGACGGCCCCGAGCGCACCGACCGCCTGGGCGGTGCTTGCGGGCAGGTACGTGTGCACCCAGCCGAGGGCGATGCCGACCTGGCCGCAGACCGTCGCGGCCACACTTGCGACCAGAACCGGTCCGGAGCTTCGCGAGCCGCTACGACGCAGAGTAAGTGTCGCGACGATGATGAACCCGATCCCCAGGATCGGCCCCCAGCCGGTGAGGTAGGACATCGCCGCGACCAGGCCGGCCTCGGCCAGGGCGTTGCGCCACACCACGCCGGCGCTCACGCGGGCGCCGCGGCGTGCCCAACTGGCCACCGCGGGGTGCTGCCAGAGGGCGGAGAGAACGATCGTGGCGTTGAGCCACCAGATCGTGCGGCCGCTCGCGGCCAGATCGAAAAAGTGCAGCGTGTTCAGGGAGACCGCCGCGAGCGCGGAGTCGGACCACCAGAAGTATCGATGTCGCCAGGCAGCCGCGGGGCTCAGGACATCCGGACCGGCCGCCATTCGTCCACGCTCCGAAACGGGTTCAGCCCAGGCCGGCAAGGTGCCGGATCCCGGTCCACCGGGTCACCGCATGCCTGTCTGTTCAGTCCGGCCGGCGGCGGATTCGCCCGTCCCGCCCATCGTCCTCGTCCGGGGCGAGAGGCGCAGCAAAAACGGATTCATGTCCGGGGCCGAGCGACGGCGGCGCGCAGGGACGGTTTCCGATCGATCCTTCAAAGGCGAAGGGGGACCCGCGTCCCGCGCGCGTCAGATGCCGTTGCTGATCTTGGTCATCTCGTCGCGGGGGACGACCTTGACCCGCTTGCGGCCGTGCGGCGCACCCAGGCCGACCTCGTGCTCGTCGAGCCGCTTCCAGCCGTCCCAGGTGGTGAAGCCGAGGCCCCGCGCACTCAGGTAGGTGAGCACGTCGGCCGGGTCGCGCCGGGTCGCCGCGGGCAGCGACTCGACGTCGGCCAGCAGGCTGGTGACGGTCTCGTTGGCGTCCTTCTTCGTGTGGCCGATCAGGCCGACCGGCCCGCGCTTGATCCAGCCGGTCGCGTAGCGGCCCGGTACGTGGTCGCCGTCGAGGTCCAGCACCCGGCCGGCCCGGTGCGGGATCGTCCCGGTGGACGCGTCGAACGGTAGGTCGGCGACGGGCCGGCTGAGGTAGCCGATCGCCCGGTAGACGGCCTGCACGTCCCAGTCGGTGAACTCGCCGGTGCCGCGCACCGAGCCGTCGCCGGTGAGCTCCTGCGTCTCGGTGCGCAGCCCGGTCACGCCGCCCGTGCCCAGAACCTCGACGGGCGCCTGGAGGAAGTGCAGGTGGAGGCGGCGGGGACGGTCCCGCGGCTCGCGCGCACACCAGTTCTGCAGGGTGTCGACGCACATCTTCAGCGAGCGCCTGGCCCGGATCGCGGCGAGGCTGCCCTCGTCGAACTCCATGCCCTCGGGGTGCACGATCACCTCGACGTTCGGCGACTCGTCCAGCTCGCGCAGCTCCATCGGGGTGAACTTGACCTGGCCGGGGCCGCGCCGCGAGAAGACGTGGACGTCGGTCACCGGGCTGGCCAGCAGACCCCGGTACACGTTCTCCGGGATCTCGGTCTCGAGCAGCTCGTCGGCGGTCTTGGCCAGGATCCGGGCCACGTCGACGGCCACGTTGCCGGCACCGAGCACGGCCACCTTCGTCGCGGTCAAAGGCCATTCCCGGGGTACGTCGGGGTGGCCGTCGTACCAGGAGACGAAGTCCGCACCGCCGAAGCTGCCCGGCTGGTCGATCCCCGGGATGTCCAGGTCACGGTCCTTGTCGGCGCCGGTCGCGACGATGGTGGCGTCGTAGAACTGGGTCAATTCCTCGGGCTTCACGTCCACGCCGTAGTCGACGTTGCCGACGAACCGGATCCGTGGATCCTCCAGCACGTGGTGCAGCGCGGTGATGATCTCCTTGATCCGCGGGTGGTCGGGTGCCACCCCGTACCGGATGAGCCCGTAGGGCGTCGGGAGCCGGTCGAAGATGTCGACCGTGGCGGCCGGAGCCGCCTTGGTGAGAATGTCGGCGGCGTAGATGCCGGCCGGGCCGGCGCCGATGACGGCGACCCGCAAAGCGCGATCCATCGATGTCCTCAGGCGTTCGTGGTGGCGCGCGGGGTCAGGAAGCCAGGCAGTCGCATCGGGGTCCTTTCTCGAAACCGACCGCCAACCTAAAACCTCAACCCCACTTCAAGTCAATTTTCGATCAAGCGACTCTCGTCACAACCCGCTCGGGTCGAATCGACGAAATCAGGGCATTGAGCTGACACGCTATCCTGAGCGCCGCCCGACAGTCCTGAGGAAAAGGTCGCTCACCATGCTCGTCTCACCGCTGACCCTCTCGGTGGTCACACCGATGTTCAACGAGCGTGCGGCGGTCGACCACTTCGTGGCCCGGCTGCGCCCGGAACTGGACGGCCTGAACGTCTCCTACGAGGTCGTCGCGGTCGACGACGGCAGCAGCGACGCGACGGTCGCCCGCTTGATGCAGCTGCGAGCCGACTGGCCGGAACTGCGCGTCGTCTCGCTGCGCCGCAACGTCGGTCACCAGACGGCGCTGCGGGCGGGCCTGCGCTCCGCACGCGGCGACTACGTGGTGAGCATCGACGCCGACCTGCAGGATCCCCCCGAGGCGATCGGGGAGATGCTGGCCACGGCGCGTTCCGAGCAGGTCGACGTCGTCTACGGCGTACGCAGTGACCGCCGCACCGACACGGTCTTCAAGCGCAACACCGCCGGTCTCTACTACTGGACGATGCGCAAGATGGTCGGCCCGTGGGTGAGCGACCAGGCCGGC
>DASRYP010000039.1:0-2689 GCA_035687165.1 Actinoplanes sp.
GGCGCGCGAGGGCCTTGGCGTGGGCGAGCTGACCGACGAGCAGGCCGAGCGGTTCGCTTTGGAGCGTCGCACGGCGGCCGTGGTGTCGTGGGCGTCGCCGCAGAGCGTGGCGCTGCCGCTGGAGTATCTGCGGCAGCTGGGTGCCGTGCCGCCACCGGTGCCGACCTGCCCGTCCGGCCCGCTGGAGGAGTTGCTCGCCGACTACGGCAGCTACCTGTCGGTCGAGCGCGGGCTGTGTGAGCACACGGTGCTCGACGCGTACCTCCCGGCGGCGCGTTTGTTCCTGTGCGATCTGGGCGGCTCGGCCGGGCTGGATCTGGCACGGTTGGCTGCGGCGGACGTGAGCTCGTTTCTGGCCCGCGAGTGCCCGAAACGCAGCGTGTCCGGGGCGCGCGATCTGGTCTGCGCGCTGCGGTCGTTGTTGCGCTACCTGCACCTGGCGGGGCTGATCACGACGCCGCTGGTCTGGGCGGTGCCCGCGGTGGCCGACCTGCGTGACCGCACCCTGCCCCGTGGTCTGGAACCGGCAGCGGTGCGCCGGCTGCTGGCATCCTGTGATCGGCGCCGGCTCATCGGCCGGCGCGATTTTGCGATCTTGCTGCTGTTGGCGCGGCTGGGGTTACGGGCCGGCGAGGTCGCCGCGATCACCCTGGAGGACATCGACTGGCGGGCCGGGCTGCTGCTGGTCCACGGCAAGGGCGGCCGCGAGGACGGGCTGCCGTTGCCGACCGATGTCGGCGAGGCGATCGTGTCCTACCTTCTCCGCCGCCCACGGTGCGGGTGCCGGGCGCTGTTCTTGCGGGTGACCGCGCCCCGGCAGGGGTTGAACCGGTGCACGGTCGCGTGGGTGGTGCGCGCGGCGTGTGACCGGGCCGGGCTGGCCCGCGTCGGGGCTCACCGGCTGCGCCACACCTGCGCGACGCAGATGCTGCGGGCCGGGGCGTCGCTGCCCGAGATCGGTCAAGTCCTTCGTCATCGTGAGCAGAAGACCACGGCGATCTACGCCAAGGTCGACCACGCCGCGCTGCGGCCGCTGGCCCGCCCGTGGCCCACGCCGGCAGGTGTGTCATGAGCGCGCTGCGCGCGGCGCTGGATGACTACCTGCGCATCCGTCGCCGGCTCGGCTTCACGATGCCCCAGGACGGGCGCACGCTCGACGGGTTCGTCGAGTTCCTCGACCGGGCCGGCGCGCAGCGGATCACCACCGAGCTGGCGCTGGCCTGGGCGCGGCTGCCCGTCGACGTCCATCCGTTCACCTGGCGTCAGCGGCTCACGGTGGCGCGGGGTTTCGCCCGGTACCTGGCCACGGTCGACCCCGCCAGCGAGGTCCCGCCCACCGACCTGTTGCCCGGGCACCGACCGCGGATCACCCCCTACGTCTACTCCGAGCAGGAGATCACGGCGTTGATGGCAGCCGCTCGAGGGCTGCGACCGGCGCTGCGTGCTGCCCGTCACGAGACGCTGATCGGGCTGCTGGCCGTCACCGGCTGCCGCCCAGGCGAAGCCCTCGGACTCGACCGTGGCGATGTCGACCTGGACGACGGCGTGGTGCACGTGCGCGCCGGGAAGAACAACAAGCAGCGGCAGGTGCCGCTGCACCCGAGCACCATCAGCGCGCTTCGCGCTTACGCCGGCCTGCGTGACGCCCACTTCCCGACACCGTCCACGTCGGCGTTCTTCCTGTCCGCGCGGGGACGGCGGATGGGACGCGAGGAGCTCAACGCGACCTTCATCAGGCTGGTCCGCCAGATCGGGCTGGAAGGCTGTGGTGCTCGCGCCCGGCCCCGTCCGCATGACCTCAGGCATTAGGTGGACGGTGGGGTTATGCGCCCTGCCGGGTGGTTGTGCCTGGTGAGGGCCGTGTCGGTCGTCTTTTCGTCCGCATAATCCCGGCGGCCGGCGTCACCGCCCCAGCGAGTCGAGCCAGCCGATAAAGACGGCGCGGGCTGACTCGCGGCGCTGCTGAGCGCTGCTCGCGTCGGCGAAGAATCGCCTGCCTGTTCATTCCACTACCGAATGCAGAGGTGATTCCCATGGGAGAGACAGGTGTCAGGGACTGCGTCGGCCGCGTCGTGGCGGTGTTGCGCGAGGCTGGGAGGGCCGAGGACACGGTCCGTCGCCAGCAGGTGGTGCTGGGCCGGTTCGCGGCCTTCTTGACCGGTCGTGGCCTGGACACGGCGAGCGAGCGGGTGTGTCTCGACTTCATCGCGAACCAGACCGGGGTCGGGTTGGGGTCGTTGCGTGAGCCGGTCAAAGACAGGGTTGTCCAGGCGGTTCGCCGGCCGGTGGTGTTGATGGCGGACGTGCTGACTGGTCGGGTAGTCGACGTTGACCGGACGGTGGTCCCCGCGAGGGACGGTTGTCCTGCGAAGTTCCGCCCGCTCAGGGACGACTACCTCGCTTCGTGCCGTCGTCGCGGTAACGCCGAGGCGACCGTGGTCGCGAAAGACAGGGCGGCCAGCCGGTTCTTGACCTACCTGGTCGAGGTGGGCGCGGATGATCTCGCGGCGCTCGGCGTGCGAGACGTGTCGGGCTTCTTGTTGCGCCAACGTGGACTGCGGCGCAAGACCGTCGCGGCGATGAGGTCGTGCCTGGCCGACTTGTTGGGCTTCTTGGCTGTGGCGGGCCGGACACCGCGTGGCCTGGCGGATCGGTTGCCGCCACACCGGCACGTCCGTTACGAGTCCGA
>DASRYP010000040.1:0-6633 GCA_035687165.1 Actinoplanes sp.
AGGCAGAACGGATGGCCGGCCGGGTCGAGGTAGACCCGGACGTTGTCCTGCGGCTGGAAGTCGGCGAGCGTGGCCCCCGCATGTTCGGCGTGCGCGCACGCCGCTTCCAGATCGTCGACCCGAATGTCCAGGTGGACGCTCATCTGCGGCTCGCCGGGACGGGCCGGCCAGACCGGACGGGCGTACAGCTTCTCGGTCTGGAACGAGAGGCCGGCACCGCCTCCGGGCACGCCGAGAACCACCCAGTGGGCTTCCTCCTGGGTCGCGCTCCACCCCAGCAGTCGCTGATAGAAGCCGGCGAGCTCACGCGCGTCGGACGAATCGAGTACCACTCCCGTCAGCACCATCTGCGGTCGTCCGTCCATGACGAACGACCTACCCAGTGCGTGACTGTTCTATACCGCAGCGTTAACAACGTTCTGTACCCCAACGGTGACAACGTCCCCGATCACCACGACCGCCGGGGGCCGGACGCCGGACTCGGCGACCGCGGCGGTCACCTCGCCCAGCGTGCTGCGCAGCGAGCGCTGGTGGCTGGTGGAACCCTCCTGCACCACGACGGCCGGCGTCTCGGACGGGCGGCCCTCGGCGATCAGCCGCTCGGTGATCTTTCCCAAATTCTTCAGGCCCATGAGGACGACCAGGGTGCCGCGCAGCCGGGCCAGCGCCGCCCAGTCGACCAGCGAGTCCGGGTGGCCGGGCGGGAGGTGCCCGCTGACGACGGTGAACTCGTGCGCGACGCCACGGTGGGTGACCGGGATGCCGGCCAGCGCGGGTGCGGCGATCGAACTGGTCACGCCGGGCACGACGAGCACCGGCACGCCGGCCTCGGCGCAGGCGATCGCCTCCTCGCCGCCGCGGCCGAAGACGAACGGGTCGCCGCCCTTGAGCCGGACCACGAACTTCCCCTCGAGCGCGCGCTCGACCAGGATCCGGTTGATCTCCCCCTGGGCCGCCGCCGGGCCGTACGGGATCTTGGCGGCATCGACGAACTCGACCTCGGGCCGCAGCTCGCCCAGGAGCAGGCCGGGCACCAGGCGGTCGGCCACCACCACGTCGGCCGCGGCGAGCAGGCGGCGACCCTTCACGGTGATCAGCTCGGGATCGCCCGGCCCGGCGCCGACCAGGGCCACGCCCTGGTGCTCGGGCGCGGCGGGCGGGCTGATCTCGAGGGCGTGGGCGACCAGATCGCGTACGGCCATCGCGCGCCGCCGGTCACCGCCGTCGGTGACCGCGACGGTGACCTGACCGTGCCGGGTCACCGCGGGAGTCCAGGCCGTCGCCGCGTCCCGGTCATCGGCGCGTACGCAGAACACCCGACGCTCCTCGGCGGCCGTGCTGACCTGCGCGGCCGCGGCCGGGTCGTCGATCGCCACGTGCACGAGCCAGGCGCCGTCGACGTCGGCCGGCTCGAACCGGCGGGCGCTCCAGCTCGCTCGCCCGGCGTCGACCTGACCCCGCAGGGCCGGGGTGAGCTCGGGCGACACGATCTCGACCACGGCACCCGCCGTGAGCAGCGCGGGCACCCGGCGGGTGGCCACCGCGCCGCCGCCGACCACCAGCACCCGCCGTCCGGCCAGTTTCAGGCCCAGCGGGTAGACGCCCGCTTCCCCGACACTCTCGCTCACTTCCCCGACACTCTCGCTCACATCTCCGACACGCCCGCTCACTTTTCCGACACTCCCGCGGAGTCGAACGTGGCGACCTCGTGCAGCACCCGGACAGCGGCCACGACGACCGGCAGCGCGAGCGCCGCGCCGCTGCCCTCACCGAGGCGCATGCCGAGGTCGAGCAGGGGTTCGAGGCCGAGGTGGGCGAGCGCGACGGTGGCGCCGGGCTCGGCCGAGCGGTGCCCGGCGACCATCGCGGCGACCGCGTCCGGCGCGAAGGCGGCGGCGGCGAGAGCGGCCGACGCGGCGATCACCCCGTCGATCACCACCGGCACGCGGTGGGCGGCCGCGCCGAGGATGAACCCGGCGAGCGCCGCGTGCTCGAGACCCCCGACCGCCGCCAGCACCCCGAGCGGGTCGGCCGGGTCAGGCTGGTGCAGCGCCAGCGCGCGGCGCACGATCTCGACCTTGAGCTCGAGCGTCTCGTCGTCGATGCCGGTGCCGCGCCCGGTGACGGCGGCCGGGTCGCTGCCGGTGAAGGCCGCGATCAGGGCGGCCGCGGGCGTCGTGTTGGCGATGCCCATGTCGCCGGTGAGTAGGCACTTCGCGCCGTTCGCGACCAGCGCCTCGGCGACGCCGAGGCCGACCTCGACAGCCGCGCGGGCCTCGTCGCGGGTGAGCGCGGGACCCACCGAGAGGTCGCGGGTGCCGCGGCGCACGTTGGCCTCGAGCAGGGTGTCCCCGCCGTGCAGCGGGATCGCCACGCCGACGTCGACCACCATCACGTCGGCGCCGGCCTGGCGGGCGAACGCATTGACGACGGCACCGCCGGCCACGAAGTTCGCGACCATCTGGGCGGTGACCTCCTGCGGCCACGGGGACACGCCCTGGGCGTACACGCCGTGATCCCCGGCGAAGACGGCGATCGTGGCCGGGACGGGCAGCGGTGGCGGACTGACTCCGGCCAGACCCGCGAGGCGCACGGAGAGCTCCTCGAGGGCACCGAGCGAGCCGGCCGGCTTGGTCAGGCGGCCCTGCAGGTCACGGGCGGCCGACATGGCCGTCTCGTCGGCGGGCCGGACAGCGGCAACGGTCGACTCCAGGTCGGCGGTCACGGGCACTCCTCAAGCACGGCGATCAGGGTCTCGACAAATTCGTCGGTGGTGGCAGTGTCGCGCACGGCGATGCGCAGCCAGTCGGGGCCTAGCCCGGGGAAGGTGTCGCCGCGGCGCACGGCGTAGCCGCGTTCCCGCAGCTCAAGGCGGATCTTGTCGGCCCCGGGAAGGCGTACGGTCACGAAGGCACTGGCCGGATCACCGGCGACCGTGAGGTTCGGCACTTGCCGCAGCCGCCGCACGAGGTGGGATCGTTCGGCCGCGAGACCGGCGGCGATCGCACGTTCGGCCGCGATCGCGGCGGGTGAGGCACAGGCGATCGCCGCGGCCAGCGCGGGCGTCGAGACGGCCCAGAGCGGCTGCGCGGCGGCGAGCCGGGGCAGCAGCGCGACCGGACCGAGCAGGTAACCGACGCGCAGGCCGGCCAGGCCCCAGGTTTTGGTGAGGCTGCGCAGCACGACCAGGCCGGGCAGGTCACGGCGGGCGGCGAGCGACTCCGGTTCGCCCGGCACACCCGCACGGTAGGTCGTGTCGGCGAACGCCTCGTCGACGACGAGCACCCGGCCCGGGCGGGCCAGCGCGGCGATCTCGTCGGCCGGGTGCAGCACCGAGGTCGGGTTGGTGGGATTGCCGACGAAGACCAGGTCGGCGTCGTCGGGCACCAGCGCGGCGTCGAGCCGGAAGCCGTCGTCGGCCCGCAACAGCACCCGCTCGACGGTGTGACCGGCATTGCGCAGGGCGGCTTCGGGCTCGGTGAACTGCGGATGTACCACGACCGGGCGGCGAGTCCCGCGCAGCGCCTGCGCGATCAGGACGAAGGCCTGGGCCGCGCCCGCCGTCAGCAGAACCTCCGACGGTTCACGCCCGTGCCTTCGGGCCACGGCCGTCGTGGCCTCGGTCCCTTCCGGGTACGCGGCCAGGTCGTCCAGCGAGGCCCGCAGGGGCTCGGCCAGCCAGGTCGGCCTGGGCCCGCGGCGCACGTTGACGGCCAGATCGATCAGCCCCGCGCCCACCTCGGTGTCGCCGTGGTGTCCGAGGTCGATCGTCATGGTGTCAGCATGCCCGACCTCTTACGACGTTTAACTTTCGGCCGATCCATCCGGTCATGAACGTGTTTGTCATACCTTCATGTGGTGGCAGCTGGAAAAGTCGCACCCCTCGTCCGCGCCGGTCTGATCGCAGGTCTCGTGATTTCCGGACTCGCCTACCCCCTGGCCGCCCTCGCCGGACTCGGCGTCAAAGCCGGCACCGAGGCTCTTCAGGCCATGCCCGAAGAGCTCACCGTGGTGCCGAACGCGCAGACCACCTACGTGTACGCCAACGACGGCAAGACGCTGCTGACGATGTTCTACGAGGAGCACCGCAAGCCCACGAAGATCGGCGACATGTCGCCGTACGTCACCCAGGCGATCGTGGCGTCCGAAGACAACCGCTTCTACGAGCACAACGGCGTGGACGCCAAGGGCGTGGCCCGCGCCTTCGTCGCCAACCAGCAGGCCGGCGGGGTGTCCCAGGGCGCGTCGACGCTGACCATGCAGTACGTGCGGATGGCGCTGCGCGACGGGGCGAACACGCCGAAGGAAGCGCTGGACGCGACCGAGCAGACCACCGGACGCAAACTGCGCGAGATGCGGCTCAGCATCGAGCTCGAGAAGCGCCTCACCAAGCAGGAGATCCTCGAGCGCTACCTGAACGCGGCGTACTACGGCCACCGGGCGTACGGAATCTTCGCCGCCGCTCAGGTTTTCTTCTCGAAGCTGCCCCGGGATCTCAACCTCACCGAGTCGGCCCTGCTCGCCGGGCTGGTCAAGGCACCCTCGGCCTACGATCCGGCGACCCAGGACCGGCAGGCCGCGACCGACCGACGCAACTACGTGATCGACCAGATGCTGCGACTGAAGTCGATCACACAACTGGAGGCGACCGAGGCGAAGCGACAGCCGATCAAGCTGAAGCTCAGCTCGCCGCCGAACGACTGCATCAGCATCGCGGTCAAGCACAACGACTGGGGCTTCTTCTGCGACTACCTCAAGTCGTGGTGGAAGGAGCAGCCGGCCTTCGGGGCGAACGCGCAGGAGCGCGAGGCGAGCCTGCGGCGCGGCGGGTACCGAGTGATCACCTCGCTCGACCCGAAGATCCAGGCGTCGGCGCTGAAGCACATCCTCGCCAAGGAGAAACGGCGCAGTCGGATCGCGCATGGCCAGGTGATCGTGCAGCCGAACACCGGGCGACTCATGAGCCTGGCGGTGAACCGCCGGTACTCCCTCGACCAGAAGGGCAACGCGAGACACAGTCGCTTCCACAAGCTGAAGGGCAACTACCCGAACACGGTGAATCCGCTGCTCGGCGGCGGCACGATGGCCGGCTACCAGGCCGGGTCGACCTTCAAGATCTTCACACTGCTGGCGGCGCTGGACGACGGGATGCCGTTGAGCACCTCGTACTACAGCCCCCCGCGGTTCTACTCGAAATACATCACCGCGCCGGGACCGGCGACCTGCGGCGTGCACTGGTGCCCCAAGAACTCGACATTGGCGATGACCGGCCGGCAGACGATGTGGAGCGGCTTCGGCAAATCGGTGAACACGTACTTCGTGCAGCTCGAGCAGAAGGTCGGCGCCGATAAGGTGGTCCGGATGGCCGAGCGGCTCGGGCTGCGGTGGCGCACCGAGGTCGACCGGCAGCTGGCCACTCCCGAGCACGCCTCGGGGTGGGGCGCCTTCACACTCGGGGTGAGCGACGCGACGCCGGTCGAGATGGCGAACGTCTTCGCCACGCTGGCGGCCCAGGGCAACTACTGCGAGCCGTTGCCGGTCCGGGTGATCAAGACCCGGGACGGGGCCGATGCCACCTACCGGGGCAAGGTCATCGCGGCGCCGCGCTGCCACCGGGTGGTCACGAAGGACGTCGCCCGGGCGGCGACGGACGCGGCCCGCTGCGTAACCGGTTACGGGGCGGCGCGCGGCGAGTGCGGCGACTGGGGCACGTCCGAGATGGTCTACGCGACGTTGAAGCGGCCGATCGCCGGCAAGAGCGGGACGACCGACAGCAACAAGACGGCGTGGTTCTGCGGCTTCACGCCCCAGCTCGCGGCGGCGGCCTTCGTGGCCGACCCGGACAACCCGGAGATGAACGTCGGGTCGAACCGCTCGACGGTCTCGAAGTTCACCGTCGCGGAGACGCTGAAGGACGCCCTGAAGGGTCAGCCCAAGGTGAAATTCACTCCGCCCTCGGACAAGATCGTCGGCTCCCGGGAGCATTCCTATGACCGTTCCCGCGGCCATTCCCGTGATCGGGACAGCTCTCCGGACGGCTTCGGTGACCGCTCCCGGGACCGCTTCCAGGACCGGTCCGGGAACGGCTCCAGGGACCGGTCCGGGAACGGCTCCAGGGACCGCTCCCGGGACGGCTCCGGAGACCCCGGACGGGACGGCTCCGGAGACCCCGGACGGGACGGCTCCGGAGACCGCTCCCGGGACGGCTCCGGGGACCGCGGCCGGGACGGCGGAGAGGACGGCTAGGCGGCCGGGGCCGGGACGGCGATCGGGCGGCGCCGGGGTGGGCGCCATTTCGCGTCGCGACCGGCCAGGGCCAGTGCCTGGTCGAGGAGGGTGGCCTCGTCGTCGAGGGGAACGACGGGGCCGAACAGACCGGGCGAGCCCTCGGCGGGGAACTGCGCCAGGAACTCGATGAGGATCTCGAGGGTGCGCGGGTCGACGAAGTATTCCTGGCCGGTGGCGCGGGCCAAATCCCAGCTATGCATGATCAACTCGTTGACCGCGACGTGGCCCAGCGCCGTGGCCGGCATGGTGACACCGCCGGCCTGGGGCGTGCCGGTCCAAGCGGCCGGATCTTTCCAGGCCGTGGCGAGATCCTCGAGCAGGATGGGCAGGCGGCTGCGCCAGTGG
>DASRYP010000041.1:0-3945 GCA_035687165.1 Actinoplanes sp.
GTCTGCTGCCCGCTCGCGCTGGCCCTGTGGCGGCAGTGGCGTCCGGTGGTCTTCATCGTGCTGACGATGGTCGGCGAGCTCACGCTCTTCCTCTGCGCCGCCGCGGCGACCGGCCGCCCCCGCCCGTCGGCCGAGCAGCTCGACGGTCAGATGCCGACCTCGTCGTTCCCGTCCGGCCACATCGCCGCCACGATGTGCCTCTGGGTGGCGATCGCGGTCGTGAGCATGCCCCGCGTACGGCAGTGGTGGCGCTGGGTCTTCGCGGCCCTGGCCGTGGTCATGCCACTGCTCGTGGCCTTCTCACGGATGTACCGCGGCATGCACCACCCGACCGACGTGCTCGGCGCGGCCCTGCTCACGGCCTGCTGGGTGGGGACGCTCTACCTGGTCATCCGTCCGAACGCGCACGCCGAGACGGTCGAAGAGGCAGCCATCGAGGCACGTCAGGAGCAGCGGGCGGTGCCGGCATGAGGGTGGTGCCGGCATGAGGTTCATGACCTGGAACATCAAGACGGGCGGCCGGGGGCGGCTCGACGCGATCACCGCGGTGATCCGGCGGGAGCGTCCCGATCTGCTCGCCCTGCAGGAGCTGCGCGGCTTCGACCGCGACGACGGCCGGGTGCTGCGCGAGCTCGCCGAGGCCGTCGGGATGGTGCCGCACCTGGCGCGGTCGTTCCTGGGTCAGCCGGTCGCCGTGCTGGTGCGGCCGCGGCTGCGGATCGTCGACCGGGCCGTCGTGCGCTGGCGCCTGCACCACGCGGCCGCGATCGTCACGGTCGCCACCACAGCCGGCCCGCTGCGGGCCGTCAGCACCCACCTGAACCCGTTCTCGCCCTATCGCCGGATGCGGGAGGCGGTGTGGCTGGCCGCCCGCTACGGCCCTTCCGGTCACCGTACGGTCATCGCCGGCGACCTCAACGGCCTCGACCCGGGCACCGACCACACCGCGACGTTGGCGCCGCAGCCCGGCTTCCTGCGCGCGCGGCACCTCGCACCGGACGGGACGGCCGACACCCGCGCGGTCGGGGCTTTCCTCGACGCCGGGTACGTCGATCTCTGGCGCGCGGCCGGCTCGGGGTCCCCGCTGACCGTGCCGACGACCCGGGGCGGCGGGCGGGAGTTCTCCCGGATGCGGCTCGACTACGTGCTGGCGAGCCCCGTGGTCGCCGACGGGGCGTCGGATATGGTGGTGGTCCGCGGGGACGAGACGGAGTTCGCTTCCGATCACTATCCCGTACGTGTCGAATTGCCGGAATAGCTAGAGATCGATTTGATTGGCGCGTCCCGGTCGCTATCATCAGCGGACGCCGCAATCGGAGGCACTCCACTGCGGGAGTGGTCGAAACCGGAGGCGTTCGATGGCGAATCAGCGCTTCGCGGTGGTCGTGGGGGCCGAGTCCCCACCCCGCCTCTCGCCACCCCGGCGGCGTTCCGCCCGACTTCGCTTCGCGGTGCGGGACGCGCAAGCGGTGCACGAACTGCTCGACCACGAGGGCTTCGACGCCCGCCTGTTCACCGGCGCGCGGGCCACGACGGCCGACGTCAAGGCGGCGCTGCGCCAGGCCGCGATCCGCGCCGACAAAACGGATCTTCTAGTCGTCTATTTCGCCGGACACCTACTCGTACCGGAGTGGAGTCGTGGCGCCGACACCTATCTGGTAACTCACGATCTCGACGAATCGACCCTTTCCGAAAATCCCGATTCGGGGCTTCGGATGGTTTTTCTGGAACACGACGTTCTCGACTTCTTCCCCGGTTCGGCGGTCCTGATCCTCGACGCCGCGTCGGCGGGCGTGATCGGGGCCGGGCGGTCCACCCGTTACAGCGCCCTGATCTCGGTCGCCCCCGACGCCGCCACCCGCGAGGACCCGGTCATCCGGCATGGCGTGCTGACCGCGCACCTGCTGGCCACGCTCCGCCGCGAGGAACTTGTCACGTTCGGGTCGCTGACCCGGGCCGTCCGTGAGCAGGGCCTGACGCCGCAGGTGGTCGGCCCGCCCTGGGCCGAGACGGTCGTGCTCACCGGCCCGGCGGGCGCCGCCCCCACCGCCGACCCCGGGCTGCGCCTGCTGGCGAACCCCTTGGACACCGCGGCCGGCGACATCCTCGAGCTGATCCGCCGGCTCTCCTGGAACGCCCGCATGCCCCGCCACGCCGCCCCCCGCTCGTCCGGCAACCGCGCGGAGGCCGGTTCGGCCGCACCGTCGCGCGTCGAATACGTGCGGGCGTCCGCCGAAGCCCACTCGGCCGCGTTGCTCGAATACACGGCGGGTGGCTTCCAGACGATCGACTCCACCAAACGGTTTGACCTCGACCAGGTCCGCCCGATGCTCGACTTCCCCGGCGGCGCCGACTGGTTCGGCCACACCGTCCGCGACGACCACCGCACGGTCCTGTGCGTCCCGCTGCGCCACGCCGAGGGCCGGTCCCTGCTGCTCGCCCTGGTCGACCCGGTCGCCGGCCTGCTGGGTCTGGGGCAACCCCTGGCCAAGATCCTCGAAACCGTCTGGCGTACGGACTTCGCCGCCACCCCCGACGAGGCGGAGATCGAGGTGCTGACCGCTTTGCGCGGCGCCTTCGGACGGCTGCCCGGACCGCTCTACGAGCACTGCTTCGAGCTCTACCGCCGGGTGGTCGAGTCGTACTACGTGGTCTTCCAGCCGGTGGTGACGCTCGGCAAGACCGCCCGGCGAGTCGACGTGCACAGCTACGAGGCCCTGGCCCGGCGCTCGCCGGCCGACCAGCGCGCCCCGGTCGCCATGCTGCGCCTGGCCGAGGTGTGGGGCGACCGCTTCGTCGTCGAACGCGACCGCGTGATCCTCCGGATGGCGCTCTGTGCGTACGCCCAGGCCCACGCGGACGGTCCGTGGCGCGAGCCGAAGCCGGTCTCGATCAACGTGGCGGTCCGTTCCCTGCTCAGCGACGCGTACGTGGAGGTCCTGCGCACCACGATCGCCGAACTGGGCATCGAACCCGAGGCAGTGACGCTGGAGATCTCGGAACAGGACCCGATCGAGCCCCGCCGGGGCGAGCAGTGGGCAGAAGCCCCCCACGCCTACTTCCACAACCGCCTCGCCGCGATCGCCCGGGACGTCGGAGTGGCGTTCGCGGTCGACGACTTCGGCGAGGGCTACGCGTCCCTGTCCCGCATGGCCGAGCTCCCCCTGACTCAGATCAAGGTCGACCGCGCGATCCTCCACCACCCCCTGGCGGCCAAAGAACTGTCCCTGGTCATGGACACGGCAAGCCACGTAGCCCACGCCCCCCGCGTAGTCATCGTCGAGGGCGTGGACGACGAATCTCCGCTGACGCTCCGCCAGATCTACGACCAGCGCATCCGACACGTCCAGGGCTACATCACGCGCCAGCCCGCCGCCGCCACTCTGCAGCTGCTCTCCCCAGAGATCCGCGAGTTCATCGCGGCCCTGGTCCGAGGCGACGACGAACACCGAGGCACCCTGATCACCCGAGCCGACGAAATCCCGCTCCAGCGCGGCGCCTAACTCAATGACCTAGACGGCAGCGCGCCGCGGCAGCTTCCAGTCCGGCCGCGCGAAGTGGCACGTGTACCCGTTCGGGATGCGTTCGAGGTAGTCCTGGTGCTCCGGCTCCGCCTCCCAGAACGGCCCGGCCGCCGTCACCTCGGTGACCACCTTGCCCGGCCACAACCCGGACGCCTCGACGTCGGCGATCGTGTCCTCGGCGACGCGCTTCTGCTCGTCGCTCTCGTAGAAGATCGCCGACCGGTAGCTGTCGCCGACGTCGTTGCCCTGACGGTTCAGCGTCGTCGGGTCGTGGATCTGGAAGAAGTACTCAAGAATGTTCCGGTACGACGTCACGTCCGGATCGAACGTGATCTCGATGGCCTCAGCGTGCCCCGCGTGGTTGTAGTAGGTCGCGTTCGCCACGCCGCCGCCGGTGTAGCCGACCCGCGTCGTGATCACC
>DASRYP010000042.1:0-11400 GCA_035687165.1 Actinoplanes sp.
AGCCTTTCATCCGGTGATCGAGTCGATCACCGGCCGGAACGATCGGCGTTGGTGGCGAGGCCGGCGTAGACCTCGATCAGCCGGGGGGTGAGCACGTCCGGGTGGAAATGCCGCAGGTAACGACGCCGTGCCGCCGCCGCGAGGGCGGGCGCCTCGGCCCGGGCGACCGGCAGGGCGGCGGCCAGCGCTGAGGGCTCGACGACCCAGCCGGCCGCCTCCGGTCCCGAGCCGATCAGGTAGGGGATGCCGCCCACGTCCGTCCCGAGCACCGGTCGGCCCGCGGCCAGCGCCTCCAGGATCACCGTCGGCAGTACGTCGTTCCAGGTCGGCACCGCGATCACCACGGCCGACGCGCGCCGCGCCACCCGCATGCCCTCCTGGTCGAGCACACCCAGATAGATCACGTCGTCCCGTTCGGCGGCGGCCCGCTCGGCCAGCGGGCGCAGCTCGCCGTCACCCGCGATGCGCAATGTGCCGAGAGCCCCGTCCGGGTGCCGCTGCCAGGCATCGAGCAGCAGATCCAGCCCCTTCTCGGGAGAGAGCCGGGCGCCGTAGAGAAAACCGTCACCCAGCGGCGCGGGCTCACCGGGGTCGGGCAGGCCGTTCGGCTTCACCACGAGGTGCTCGTCCGAGATGCCGTAGTCGCGCAGGTGCGCGGCGATCCGGTCGGTCAGCGCGATGAACCGGTCGACCGAGCGCCACGTCGGCCGATGCACGGCGAGGGCCGTCGCCATCAGGGCACTCTGCGCTGTCGAGCCGCGATAGCAGCGGTGCCGCACGGCCGGCCAGCCGAGCAGCTTGCCCCGGCAGTCCTGACAGTTGTGCCCGTCCCGGAAGTAGAGGCCCGACGAGCACACCTGGCGGTAGTTGTGCACCGTCTGGACCACCGGCACGCCGTGCGAATGCGCAGTGCGCACCACCCAGGGCGAGAGCAGCGGGTACGGGTTGTGCAGGTGGAGCACGTCCGGGCGCTCCGCCTCGAGCAACCGGGACAGGTCGCGCTGGGCGGCGTGGCCATAGATCGGGGAGAGCGGCAGCAGCGCCTTCTCGGCCAGCGGCAGCTCGCCGATCGAGTCGGAGCTGCGCTGGAACGGCAGCACCTCGATCCCGGCGGCGCGGAGCTGGGCGATCTCGGTGTCCACGATGACGTTCTCGCCCGACGGGATAGCTTCCCGATAGCGATTGTGCGCGACGACGACCTTCACGCTCGGAAACGCTACCGTTGACGCTGTGCCCGAGCTTCCCGAGGTCGAGGCGCTCGCTGCCTACCTGCGTGAGCGTGCGGTCGGCCACACCGTCGAGCGCCTCGAGGTCTCCTCGTTCAGCGCGCTGAAGACCTACGATCCCCCTGCCTCGGCCGTCACGGGCCTCGCCGTCACCTCGGCCGGCCGACATGGCAAGTTCCTGGACATCGGCCTTTCCAGCGGGGTCTCCTCGGACGCTCCGCCGCGGGACGGCTCAGCCGACCTCAACCTCGTCGTCCACCTGGCCCGAGCCGGCTGGCTGCACTATCGCGACACCTTCAAGTCGCCGGCCCCGCTCAAGCCCGGCAGCGGCCCGATCGCCCTCCGGATGCGCCTCGACGACGGCTCCGGGTTCGACCTCACCGAGGCCGGCACCCAGAAGTCCCTGGCCGCCTACCTGGTCCGCGACTCGGCCGAGGTGCCCGGCGTGTCCCGGCTCGGCCCCGACGCGCTGGCCGTCTCCCGCGACGAGTTCGCTGAACGGGTGCGCGGGCGCAACGGGCAGGTCAAGGGCGTGCTGGTCGATCAAGAGGTGCTCGCCGGCATCGGCAACGCCTACTCCGACGAGATCCTGCACGTGGCCAAGATGTCGCCATTCGCGCTCACCGGCAAGCTGACCGACGAGCAGATCGACACGCTCTACGCGGCCATGCGCGAGGTCGAGACCGACGCGGTCGCCCGCTCGGTGGGGCAGAAAGCGGCCGAGCTCAAGGGCGAGAAGAGGGCCGGCCTGCGGGTACACGCGCGCACGGGTCTGCCCTGCCCGGTCTGTGGCGACCCCGTCCGCGAGGTCTCCTTCGCCGACAAGAGCCTGCAGTACTGCGCGACCTGCCAGACCGGCGGGAAACCGTTGGCCGATCGACGCCTGTCCAAGTTGATCCGATAGCGGCGTATCGGTCACCCTACGTACGCGGTCGGTAAAGGGCTGACAACGTCCGCTACTTTCCGCCCGATCCATCGGTATAGTGGCCCGGTCCCACGTATTCGTGACGCGCGCGGGCGGAGCACGGCCTCATGGCCGGCCCCCGCGCTCGTGGCGGTGCGTAATCTTTTCCGGATGCGGGAGGACGTAGGCGAGGTGACCACTAGCCTGCATCGCCCGGTTACCGACAGCAGCCGGAGCAAGCCCGTGTCGTACGACAGCTTCGAGTGGCAGCAACAGCCGCCACCGAGCAACGGCGTACCCCGATCCGCCTGGACCCGTCAGCACAAGCGCGTGTCGCGCTGGCACCGCCCGTACACGATGGTCCTGGTCTTCCTTGATCTGGTGTCGGTGGTCGCCGCGAGCCATCTGGCCGCGATCAACCTCGAGAAGTCCCGATCCGGCTTCGCCGGCCGCAGCCTGGGCTTCCTGCACAACGAGCAGCTCTTCGTCTTCTTCGCCTATATCGTGCTGCCGATCGGGTGGCTGATCCTGCTCTGGGCGAACGGCACCTACGACCGCCGCTACCTGGGCCTGGGCAGCGAAGAGTTCAAACGGATCGTGCGCACCTCGGTCACCGTGGTCGCCTGCGTCTCGCTGCTCGCCTTCGCGACCAAGACAGGTCTGTCTCGAGGCACGGTCGCCCTGGTCTCACTGAGCGCACTGTTGTTCCTGCTCTTCGGCCGGGTCGGGGCCCGCCAGGTGCTGCACTTCACCCGCCGCCGGACCGGCCACGGCGCCCACCGCATGGTGCTGGTCGGCACGCTGCCCGAGGCGCTCGAGGTCTATACCGCGGTCACTCGCAGCCCGGCGGCCGGCCTCATCCCGGTGGCCATCCACATCACGGACGGCTACGCGGCGGCCCGCGGCATCGAGACGCCGGTCCCCGTCTATGCGGCCCGTGACGTGCTGTCGCTGGTGCGCGAGGTGGGTGCGGACACGATCGCCGTCTGCGGTTCGGCCAGCGCCGAGCCGGGCGAACTGCGCCGCCTGGCCTGGCAGCTGGAGGGCACGGGCGTCGACCTGGTGGTCGCGCCGCAGCTCACCGACATCGCCGGGCCGCGGGTGCACATCCGTCCGATCGAGGGTCTCCCGCTGCTGCACGTGGAGGAGCCGACCCTCTCGGGCCCGGGCTGGCTGGCCAAGAATCTGCTCGACCGGGTGGTGGCCGGCCTCGGTCTGCTGCTGATCAGCCCGATCCTGGTCGCCATCGCGATCGGCATCCGTCTCTCCGACCCCGGGCCGGTCTTCTTCCGTCAGCCGCGCGTGGGCCATGAGGGCCGCACGTTCCGGGTGTGGAAGTTCCGCACGATGTATCAGGACGCCGAGGAACGGAAACGCACGCTGGAAGAGCTGAACGAGTCCGACGGCATGCTCTTCAAGATGAAGAACGACCCTCGGATCTTCACGTTCGGCGCCAAACTGCGGGCCACGTCGCTCGATGAGCTACCTCAGCTGATCAACGTGCTCAAGGGTGAGATGTCGCTGGTGGGACCCCGGCCACTCCCGGCCGACGACGGCGACTACCTGGGCGACGTCCGCCGGCGGCTGCTGGTCCGGCCGGGCATCACGGGGCTGTGGCAGGTCTCCGGGCGTTCTGACCTCTCCTGGGACGAAGCGGTGCGGCTGGACCTTTACTACGTGGACAACTGGTCTCTCACCTACGACCTGAGCATTCTGTGGCGCACGATCTGGGTGGTTTTGCGACGCAAGGGCGCTTACTAACCGGCTCAGTGTTCAGCGGTCGCGCCGGGTCGCCGCCCAAGGCCGCCCCCAGCCTTCGGCTCGCGCTCCAATCCCTCGACCAGGTCGCCACCCGGCCCCGGACCGCCCTGCGCGGCCCCGGCGTCGCAGAAGCGGGCATTTGGCAATTTTCAGGTTAAAAGGTCCCAGATGGCTGTGGATAACTCTGTGGAGAAGCCTGTTTGCTTGTGGACAAGCGTGTGGATGAGAGATGCCGACGGCGGTGTGGCGGTCAGCGGGTCCAGTCGTGTTTCACCGCTCTGATCAGCCGGTCTTTCAGTTCTCGGGTGTGCCGACGGCTCACGGGAAGCTCGATACCGTCAACCGAGACCACGTAGCCGGAGCCGGTCAGCCGCAGCTCGGCGATCAGCTTGATCTGCACCAGGTAGGAGCGGTGGATACGGACGAAACCGGCGCCGGCCCAGCGCTCGGCGAGGGTGGCCAGGGACACCCGGACCAGGTGTGACGCGTCCGAGGTATGCAGGCGAGCGTAGTCGCCTTGGGCTTCCACCCAGCGGACGGACGAGCGGGGAAGCATGCGCGTCGTCCCGGCCAGCTCGACGGGGATCGTCGGCTCATCCATCGTCGGGACGGGAGCCGCGGCGGCAGGGGCCAGCCGGAGACCGGCCACCCGGCGGAGGGATTCACCCAGGCGTTCCGCTCGCACCGGCTTGCGAACGTAATCGGTCACACCCAGGTCGAAGGCGTCCACGGCGCCGTCGTCGTAGGCGGTGACGAAAACGATCGCGGGCGGCCGGGCGAAGCGGCGCAGGATGCGGGCCAGTTCCATGCCGTCGAGGCCGGGCATCCGGATGTCGAGGAAGACCGCGTCGACCTCGGTGTCGCGCAACACCCGCAGCGCCTCGGTGGCGTCCCCGGCCCGGTGCACGTGGGTGACCCGGCCGTCCGCGTTGAGCAGGTAGGCCAGTTCGTCCAGGGCAGGCGGCTCGTCGTCGACGGCCAGCACGACGAGGCTCACGCTCTCACCCCTGGGTGGAATTTCGGCACTCGCATGCTCACCTTCGTCCCGGCTCCGGGCGCAGTCTCCACGACCAGGCCGAAGTGGTCGCCGAAGACCGACCGCAGCCGCTCGTCCACATTCGCCAGTCCCACGTGCTGGCCGTCATCCGCCTCGGGCATGCCCTGGGCGAACACCGCCGGATCCATCCCCACGCCGTCGTCCTCGACCGTGATGTGGCACTCCGCGCCGGAGTCCCGCGCCTCGATGCTCACCATACCGACGCCAGGCTTGCGCGAGAGGCCGTGCCGTACGGCGTTCTCCACCAGCGGCTGGAGGCAGAGGAACGGCAGGCCGACCGGCAGCACCTCGGGGGCGATCTGCAGCCGTACCTGCAATCGGTCGCCGAACCGGGCGCGTTCGATGGTCAGGTATCGATCGATCGAGCGCAGTTCCTCGGCGAGCGTCGTGAAGTCGCCGTGCGCCCGGAACGAGTAGCGCGTGAACTCGGCGAACTCGAGGATCAACTCGCGCGCCCGCTCCGGGTCGGTCCGCACGAACGAGGCGATCGCGGTCAGCGCGTTGTAGATGAAGTGCGGGCTGATCTGCGCCCGCAACGCCCGCACCTCGGCCCGGGCCAGTCGCTCCCGGGACGAGTCGAGTTCGGCCAGCGCCAGTTGCGAGCCGGCCCAGCGTGCCGTCTCCAGGGTCGCCTGCACCAGTCCGGGCGCCGGGTGGTCGTCCGCGACCGCCACCAGAACCGCCGTGACCTGCCCCGAGAGCGGCGCGACGACCGCACCACGGACGATGCAGTCGACCCGGTCGCAGGGCAGATCTCTCGAGGTCAGCACGATCGAGCGGTGACTGTCGAGGGCCCGGCCGGCCGCGGCGGTGAACTGGTCGCTGTGGTGGCTGCCCCGGCCGTCGAAGGCCAGGCAACGTTCCCGGTCGGCGATCGTCAACCCGGCCGCCCCGACCAGCGTGCGTAGGTGCCGGGCGGCTTTGGCCGCCGTGCTCGGGTTGAGGCCGGCACGCAGCGGATCGGCGGCCAGCGCGGCCGTATGCAGCACGTCGTAGGTCGCCCGCTGCATGGCCGTCGCGATGCCCCGACGGGCGCGTAGCCGCACCACAGCCACCACCGCAGCGGCCAGGGCAGCGAGAACCGCCACCACCGCCAGCACGCTGCCCACCTGTCCCGCCATGCCGCAGATATTGGACGGCAGAAGCACTCCCGTCCAGCCGTCCTACCGCCTTGACAGGTGCCCCAGCTCGACAGCTCGCCCGCGCTGGGCCGCTGACCAGCCCGGCCACCACGGGGTAGCCCGGCGAGGGGGGAAAGGCTTGACAACTGGCCGTCGGCGGTCAGACTCCCGGGCATGGCCGCCGACGACCAGACCGAGCCGAACCCCACCCCGGGCGAGGCGGCCATCCGGCGTACGCGGGTGGTCCTGGGCGAAGCGGCGGCCCGGCGCCGCCCCGCCGACCGCGCCCGCGCCGACCTCGCGGAGCAGACCCCGGTCGGCGAGGCGCTGGTCCGCGGCCTGGTGCGCGCTCAGCTCGCGCTCGCCCTGCGCCTCGCCCTGGTCGTCGTGATCGCCCTGGGCACGCTGCCCCTGCTCTTCGCGGTCGCGCCGGGCGTCGCCGGCGTCAAAGTCTTCGGCATCTTCCTGCCCTGGGTCCTGCTCGGCGTGCTCTCCTTCCCGTTCCTGATCGGCGTGGGCTGGGCTTACGTGCGCTGGGCGGAACGCAACGAGCAGGACTTCATCGCGCTGATCCGTAGGCCCGAGCAGTGAACCCGTACCTCGTCCCGGGTCTGATCGCCGTCGTGCTCGTGACCGTCGGCATCGGCGTGTACGGCCTCCGGTTCGCCCGCACCACCTCGGACTTCCTGGTCGCCTCGCGGTCGGTGAGCCCGGCCTGGAACGCCGCGGCGATCAGCGGTGAATACCTCTCGGCCGCCTCGTTCCTGGGCATCGCCGGTCTGGTCCTGCGGTACGGCGTCGACGTGCTCTGGTATCCGGTCGGCTTCGCCGCGGGCTATCTGGCGCTGCTGCTCTTCGTCGCCGCCCCGCTGCGCCGCTCGGGCGCCTTCACCCTGCCCGACTTCTGTCAGGTACGCCTGGGATCGCCCCTGCTGCGTCGTCTGGCCAGCGTCTTCGTGGTCTTCATCTGCTGCCTCTACCTGGTACCGCAGCTGCAGGGCGCGGGCCTGACCTTCACCACAGTCACCGGCGGCTCGTACGCCTGGGGAGCTCTGCTGGTCGGCGTGATCGTCACCGCGAACGTGGCCCTCGGTGGCATGCGCGCCATCACCTTCGTGCAGGCCTTCCAGTACTGGTTGAAGCTGACCGCGCTCGCCGTCCCCGTCATCTTCCTGGCCCTGCAGTGGCAGTCCGACGGCCGCCCGCCGGTCGCTCCCGAGGTCGGGACGTCATTCTCGGTCGCGACCACCGTCGTGATCGAGCAGGACGCGACGGTCGACGGCGTGCCCGTCGAGAAGGGGCAGCAGCTCAGCTTCGCGGCCGGCGACCCGGTGCCGCGGGTGAGCGCCGTGGACGCCCGGTTCGACGCCGACTGGCTGCTCCCCGGCGGCGACGGCACCCTCTTCGCCACTTACTCGCTGATCCTCGCGACTTTTCTCGGCACGATGGGGTTACCGCATGTACTCGTGCGGTTCTACACGAATCCCGACGGCGCCTCGGCCCGGCGTACGACGCTGGTGGTCCTCGGTCTGGTCGGCACTTTCTATCTGTTACCGACGCTTTACGGCGTGCTGGGCCGCATCTACACCCCGCAACTGCTGATGACCGGTCGCACCGACGCTGTCGTCCTGCTGCTGCCCGAGGCCGCGCTCGGCGGTGGCCACCTCGGCCGGCTGCTCGGTGCCCTGGTCACCGCGGGTGCGCTCGCCGCCTTCCTCTCCACCTCGTCCGGCCTGCTCACCAGCGTCGCCGGAGTGGTCTTCACCGACGTGTTGCACGCCGGTCGCACCGGCTCGGTGCGCGACTTCCGGCTCGCCACCGTGCTGGCTGCGGCGGTGCCGGTGCTGCTCTCCCTCTACGTCTCCAGCATGGACGTCTCGCGGGTGGTCGGCCTGGCCTTCGCGGTCGCCGCCTCCAGCTTCTGCCCGCTCCTGGTGCTCGGCATCTGGTGGCGACGGCTCACCGACGTGGGCGCGATCGCCGGCGTGCTGGCCGGCGGCGGTGCCTCGATGGCGGCTGTCCTCCGCACCGTGCTCGGCCCGCCGCTCGACGGCTGGCTCGCCGACGCCGTGGGGCAGCCCGCCGCCTGGACCGTGCCGCTGGCCTTCCTGGTGATGGTCGTCGGCTCGCTGCTGACCAGCCGGCGGGTTCCGCCCGACGTCGGGGCGACCATGCTCCGGCTGCACGCCCCGGAGTCCCTGCGGGTTTGAATGCCCTGCTCAGGGAGGATAGGTTCGGTCCATGACGGTGCCGGTTCAGCGCGCGGGTGACCAGATCCCGGCTATGGCGCTGCGGGGGCTCGTCAAGCGATTCGACACCAAGCTCGCGGTCTCCGAGGTCAGCCTCGACGTGCCCGCCGGCTCCTTCTACGGCCTGCTCGGTCCCAACGGCGCCGGCAAGACCACGACGCTTTCCCTGGCCGTCGGCCTGCTGCGGCCCGATTTCGGCCGGGCTTTCCTGCTGGGGTACGACGTGTGGGCCGATCCCGCCGCGGCCAAGGCTCGCCTCGGCGTGCTTCCCGACGGCGTACGCCTCTTCGACCGCCTGACCGGCCCCGAGCTGCTCGCCTATCACGGTCTGCTGCGCGGGATGGACGCCACCACCGTCGACCAGCGGGCCCGCGAGCTGCTCGACGTGCTCGAGCTCGGCACCGGCAACCGCACTCTGGTCGTCGACTACTCGGCCGGCATGCGCAAGAAGATCGGCTTGGCCTGCGCGCTGCTGCACGCGCCGCGGCTGCTCGTGCTCGACGAGCCGTTCGAGGCGGTCGACCCGGTCTCGGCCGCCCGCATCCGTGACATCCTCCAGCGCTACGTCGCCGGCGGCGGCACGGTCATCTTCTCGAGTCACGTCATGGAGGTCGTCGAGCGCCTCTGCTCGCACGTCGCGATCCTCTCCGACGGCGTGCTGCGCCTGCACGGCACGCTCGCCGCGGTGCGCGGTGAGCGTTCTTTGGAGGAGGTTTTCGTCCAGGTAGTGGGCGGCCGGGTCAGCACCGGCTCGGAACTCGCGTGGCTGTGACCCCGGCCGGTGTCGCGACTCACCCGCCGACGTCGCCGTGGCCGTTCGTCCGGCTCAAGCTGCGGCTGCTGGCCAACGGGATGCGCGGCCGCCCGGCCCGCATCGCGCTCTTCGTCGTCGGTGCCGTCATGGCCGGTTTCTTCGCTGTCGCCGGCTATGCGATCTTCGCGATCCCCGGGGTGGTCGGCGACGAACGCGCCGCCCTCCTGCTGTTCCCCCTCGGCGGCTCCGCGCTGGTCTTCGGCTGGCTGGTCTTTCCGCTGCTCTTCTTCGGGGTGGACGAGTCGCTCGACCCGGCCCGGTTCGCACTCTTCCCACTGCGCCGCCGCACGCTGATCACCGGCCTCTTCGTCGCCGCGCTGGCCGGCCTGCCCGCACTGTCCACCCTGGCCGCGACGGCCGGCACGGTCAGCACGGCCGCGGGTCTCGGCGGGCCCGGCGCGGCGGTGGCGCAACTCGTCGGGGTCGTCGGCGGCCTGCTGCTCTGCGTGGCGGTGAGTCGTGCGGTGACCAGCGCGTTCGCCACCGGGCTGCGGTCCCGCCGGTCCCGCGACCTGGCCGTGGTGCTGTTCGCCGTGGTCGCCGCGTTGCTTGGACCGCTGCAACTGGTGCTGCTGGCCGGCGCCGAGAACGCCGACTGGGACGCGGTCGCGACCCTGGCCGACGTGCTGGGCTGGACCCCGTTCGGCGCCCCCTATTCGCTCGGCCTCGAGGTCACCGCCGGGCGCCTCTGGGCCGTACCGCTGAAGCTCCTGATCGTCGCGGGCACCCTCGCGGGCCTCCTCTGGTGGTGGAGCGCGACGTTGGAAAGGGCAATGCTCGGGGCCGCCTCGAGCGGGTCGTCGCGTGCCCGCGGGGACGTCGGCTCACCGACCGGGCTGTTGCTCGGCCGCCGGTTGCCCCGCAGCCGCTTCGGCGCGCTGGTCGCCCGCGAGACCCGGTACTGGTGGCGGGAGACCCGGCGGCGGGCCTCGCTGATCACGTTCACGGTGGCCGGGCTCTTCCTGCCGGTCTCGATCTCGCTGAGCGGCGGCTCGGCCGGACCACTGGCAGCCTTCGTCGGCGCGCTCGCGGCGGTCGCGCTGGCCAACCAGTTCGGGTACGAGGGGAACGCGTACGCGGCCAACATCACCGCCGGCGTCCCCGGCCGCGTCGAGATCCATTCCCGGGCCGCGGCGCACGCCATCTTCGTCCTGCCGCTCCTGCTGTTGGTCGCCGTCGTTGTGAGCGTGGTGGCGGCCCGGCCCGAGCGGATCGCCGGCGATCTCGGTCTGCTGCTGGCGACGTACGGCGCTGGTCTGGGTCTGGTCCTGCCGGTCTCGGTGCGGGCCGCCTATTCGCTGCCCGAGTCGACCAGTCCGTTCGCCCTGTCGTCGGGCGGCGGGATGGCCAAGGGCCTGCTGACCCTCGGCGTCATGATCGGCACCCTGGTCGCGACGGTTCCGCTGCAGATCCTGGCGTTCGTGCTCGGCGACGTGTGGCTGTGGATCGGGCTGCCGGTGGGTGCGGCGTTCGGCTGCGGGGCCTACCTGATCGGCTCCCAGGTCGCCGGTGACTGGCTCGACGAACGCACTCCGGAGGTGCTCGCCGCAGTGACCCAGGGCCGTTGACCGAGGGCCGGGCGCTGGGCCGCACGAAGATGCGGCAGCGCCGGGTGGCGACGCCGGTGGGGCCGACCATCTGTGCAGAAAGCGAGAATGACCGTCGTGAACTCCGACGATGCCGGCGCCCGGATCCATCCGACCGACCCGTTCGCCACGCCCGAGGACGAGAAGTCGCCGGTCCGGCGGCTACGGGGCCGGTTGGCCGCCCCGGTCACGCTGTGGACCACCGCCGGCCCGGCCGGGCTGACCGTCTCGTCCACGCTGGTCGCCGACGGCGATCCGGGCCGGGTGCTCGGGCTGATCGACGACGAGAGCGACTTCTGGGACGCGCTCGACCAGAGCGGCCGGTTCGCGATGATCACACTCGCCCCGGCCGACCGGCAGCTCGCCGACCGGTTCGCCGGTCTCCTGCCGGCGCCCGGGGGCCTGTTCGCCGGGACCGGCTGGACCGACACCGACTACGGTCCCGTGCCCGCCGGGGCCACCACCTGGGCCGGCTGCCGGCTCGAGTCGTCCCGCGTGCTGGGCTGGGCATTGCTGGTCGAGGCGGTGATCGAGAAGGTCGAGGCCGGGCCGTCGGCCCACCCGCTGATCCACTACCGCGGCCGGTATCGCGAGCTGGACGGCTGAGCCCCGCTCAGCGCAGTCAGACCGCCACTCGGCGCAAGCGCTGACCGGTCGCCCTCGGGCCGGCCCAGATCTTCGT
>DASRYP010000043.1:0-4909 GCA_035687165.1 Actinoplanes sp.
ACCCAGCAGTACAACGACCGCGGCATCTCGGTGCAGGTACCCAAGGCGTGGAACCGCAAGGCCGCCGGTGCCTGGGTCGACTACGCCGACCCGAACGACCCCAAGCGCAAGGTACGGATCCTGGTCGAGAAGGCGTCCTCCAGCGCCACGCCCTCGTCGTTCCTGGGCATCGCCGAGAACACGCTGAAGAACCGCTCGTCGAGCTGCACCGATCCGTACGCGAGGGTCGGGCTGGCCAAGACGCAGATCTCCGGCCGGGACGGCGCCGTGCTCGAATACACCTGCGGCGACGGCGACGAGGCCCGGCACGGGCTCTGGGGCGCGGTCATCAGCGGCGGCAAGGCGTACTCGTTCTACCTCACCACCAAGGAATCGCAGTTCGCGGCGAGCAAGCCGATCTTCGACCAGATGATCAAGACGTATGCCCTGCAGGCCTCCTGACCCGGACGGTCGTGCTATCAATCCCAGATGGCGCCTGACAACGAACTACGCACCGAGCCGGCCCCCACGACGCCGCGGGAAGAGGCCGAACGCTGGCTGGCCGACGACCCCGACCCGGCGACGCGCGAGGAGCTGACCCGGCTGCTCGCCGGGCTGCCCGACACCGCGGCCGAGCTGCGCGACCGGTTCGCCGGGCCGCTCACGTTCGGCACCGCCGGGCTGCGGGGACGGCTGCGCGCCGGACCGAACGGGATGAACCTCGCGGTCGTCACGCGCGCCGCCGCCGGGCTGGTCACCTGGCTCGCCGGCCAGGGCGGGCGGGGGCCGCTGGTGATCGGGTACGACGCCCGGCACGGCTCCCGGGAGTTCGCCGAGCAGACGGCCCGGGTCGCGACCGGCGCGGGACGCGAGGCCCTGGTGATGCCCGGCACGCTGCCGACGCCCGTGCTGGCGTACGCCGTACGCGCTCTCGACGCAGTCGCCGGCGTCATGGTCACCGCCAGCCACAACCCGCCCCAGGACAACGGCTACAAGGTCTATCTCGGCCGCGAGCTGGGCGGGCCGGGCGGTGACGGCGCTCAGATCGTGCCGCCGGCCGACGCGGGCATCGAGGCCGCGATCCGGGCCGTCGGGCCGATCGCCGGAATCCCGCTGGGCTCGCCGGGCACGATTATCGACGACAAGACCGTCCAGGGGTACGCCGCCAGTGCCGCGGCTGTCCTCATCGAGGGCGGACCGCGCGATCTCGCCGTCGCGTACACCCCGATGCACGGCGTCGGCGGCTCGACGCTGCTCGCCGCGTTCGCTGCCGCCGGCTTCCGAGCCCCGGCTGTGGTGGCCGAGCAGGCCGAACCGGACCCGGAGTTCCCCACCGTCGCCTTCCCCAACCCGGAGGAGCCGGGGGCGATGGACCTGCTGCTCGCGCTGGCCGCCCGGACCGGTGCGGAGCTGGCGATCGCCAACGACCCGGACGCCGACCGGTGCGCGGTGGCGATCCCGACGGCGGACGGCGGCTGGCGGGCGCTGCGCGGGGACGAGCTCGGGGTACTACTCGGGGACCACCTGATCCGGCGGAACGTGCCGGGAACGTACGCGACCACGATCGTCTCGTCGCAGCTGCTGGGCCGGCTCTGCGCCGCCCGGGGTGTCCCCTATGCCGAGACGCTGACCGGGTTCAAGTGGATCGTGCGGGCGGCCGCGGATCTGGCCTACGGTTACGAGGAGGCGCTCGGCTACTGCGTGGCGCCCGGGCTGGTACGCGACAAGGACGGCATCACCGCCGCGCTGACCGTGGCCGAGCTCGCGGCCGGGCTCAAGGCCGAGGGACGCACGCTGGCCGACCGGCTCGACGAGCTGGCCACCGAGTTCGGGGTGCACGCCACCGACCAGCTCGCGGTGCGGGTCGACGACCCGGCCGAGATCGGGGCGGCGATGAGCCGGGCACGGCAGGACCCACCGGCCACCCTGCTCGGCACGCCGGTCGCGGTCACCGACGACTCGGTCAACAACGTACTGACCTTCCGCACCGGGGCGGCGCGCGCGGTGATCCGGCCGTCGGGCACCGAGCCCAAGCTCAAGGCGTACCTCGAAGTGGTCGAACCGGTCACCCAGGGTGACCTGGCCGCCGCCCGGGCGCGCGCGGCCGAGGGCCTGCGCACGCTGCGCCGTGCGGTGGCGGCGGCCCTGGGAGTCTGATTTCTCGCGCTCAGGCGGGCTTCGGCGTGCCGAGCGCGGCCTTGATCGCCTTGCCCAGCGTCGTGACGACCAGCGCCACGCTGGGACGGACGATCGAGTCCTCCAGGTTGCCGCCGGCCATGAAACCGGCCCCGGAGGCGATCTGCTCGAGCCGCTCGTGGGCCCGCTGCGAGTCCTCGGGCGGCAGCCGCAGCGCGGGCTCCATGCGGCAGGCGACCAGCAGGGTGGCCAGCGCGGCGGTGCGCTCGTCGCAGAGGGTGCCGCTGATCAGCGCCTCGGCGAGCCGGCCACGGATCTCGGCCTCGTAGGCCGGGTCGGTGGTCGGGTAGCGGTGCACGTGGATGAATTCCAGCTGGGTCTCGTCGACGTCCTGGATCACGCCCCGGGTGACCAGGTCCTCCAGGACCCGGATGCGCAGGCGGTGGCGCAGGCGCTGCAACCACTGGGCGGGCGTGTGCGGCTCGTCGGCGGCGGCCCGGGCCAGGACGGCGTCGGCGATCGGGTCACCGATCGGGCTGGGGTCGATGACTTTCAGGTAGCCGTCGACGTATGCGATCCGCCCTGCCAACGCGAGGTCGACCAGAACAGCGGCGGCCATGCCGAGGTCGAGCCCGATGCGGGAGCCGGTGGCCTTGCCGGTCTGGTCGTCGTAAGCGAGGAGAAGCAGTTCCTCGGCGAGAGCGATGGAGGTCATGGCTCGAAACGATAGTGTCCTGAAGCACGTAGTCCGATCGCCAGGTCGGTTATATCCCGGTTGTAGAGCTTGGCTTACAGTCGCACCCGTGCAGGCGATCATCGCGACTCTCGGCTGTGCTCTCTCCCCGACCGCGGACCAGGTGCTGATGGTCCGCCGGCTTTAGAAGCGGCGCATGCCGCCGAACTGGCGGTCGCCCGCGTCGCCCAAGCCGGGGACGATATACATCTTCTCGTTCAGGCCCTGGTCGATCGAGGCGGTGACCAGGCGCAGGGGCAGGCCGGACTCCGCCAGGCGGCGAACGCCCTCGGGGGCGGCCAGCACACAGCAGACGATCACGTCGGTGCAGCCGCGGTCGACCAGCAACTGGCAGCAGTGCAGCAGCGAGCCGCCGGTGGCGAGCATCGGGTCGAGCACCAGCACGGGCTGGCCGGAGAGGTCGGCGGGCAGCGACTCCATGTAGGCGCGGGGCTCGTAGGTGTGCTCGTCGCGGGCCAGGCCGACGAAGCCCATCGACGACTCGGGCAGCAGCCCCAGTGCCGAGTCGGCCATGCCCAGGCCGGCCCGCAGCACCGGCACGATCAGCGGCGGGTTGGCCAGCCGGATGCCGTCGGTGGGGGCCACCGGCGTGGTGATCGGGTAGGTCTCGGTGGCGAACGAGCGGGCCGCCTCATAGACCACCATCGTGGTCAGCTCATGCAGGGACGCCCGGAAGACGCCGGAATCGGTCTCGGCCTTCCGCATCGCGGTGAGCCGGGTCTGGGCCAGCGGGTGATCTACGACGAGTACGTCCACGCCGTCAACTTACCGGTCGTTCAAGATCAACTGTCGGGGGCCCGCGTAGAATCGCTTTCATGACTGCGACAGCGACGTCAAGGCTGTCCGGCCTGCCCGATTCACCCGCCGATCTCCGGACCTTCCTACACGGACTGCCCGGCGTCGACAAGGTGGGCATCGAGGCCAGGGCGGCGGCGCTGGGCACCCGATCGGTGAAGACGACCAGCAAGGCGCGGGCGATCGAGCTGGCGATCCGGATGGTCGACCTCACCACCCTCGAGGGAGCCGACACGCCGGGCAAGGTACGTGCGCTCTCGGCCAAGGCCCTGCGGCCCGACCCGGCCGACCCCACCTGCCCGTCGGCCGCCGCGGTCTGCGTCTATCCGGCGATGGTCCCGACGGCCGCCGCGGTGCTCGCCGGCTCCGGCGTCCACCTGGCCAGCGTCGCGACCGCCTTCCCGTCCGGGCAGGCGCCGCTCGACGTCAAGCTGGCCGACACGCGTGACGCGGTGGCCGGCGGCGCCGACGAGATCGACATGGTGATCAGCCGCGGCGCGTTCCTGGCCGGCGACTACGGCCGCGTCTTCGACGAGATCGTCGCGGTCAAGGAGGCGGCCGGTCCGGCCCACCTCAAGGTCATCCTCGAGACCGGCGAGCTGGGCACCTACGACAACGTCCGGCGCGCTTCGTGGCTGGCGATGCTGGCCGGGGCCGACTTCATCAAGACGTCCACCGGCAAAGTCGCGGTCAACGCCACCCTGCCGATCACGCTGGTGATGCTTGAGGCCGTGCGCGACTTCCGCGACCGCTACGGGCGGCAGATCGGCGTCAAGCCGGCCGGCGGCATCCGCACGACCAAGGACGCCATCAAATACCTCGTGATGATCAACGAGACTGTCGGCGACGACTGGCTGAGCCCCGACTGGTTCCGGTTCGGCGCGTCCTCCCTGCTCAACGATCTGCTGATGCAGCGCACCAAGCTCACCACCGGCCACTACGCCGGTCCCGACTACTTCACCCTGGACTGAGCAGTGCCTACCCGAAGCGGCACCGCCGCGCTGCAAGAGGACCGCGGATGATGTTCGAATACGCCCCCGCCCCCGAGTCCCGCTCGATCGTCGACATCGCGCCCACCTACGGCCTGTTCATCGACGGCGAGTTCGGCGACGCCAAAGACACCTTCAAGACGATCAACCCGGCCGACGAGCAGGTCCTCGCCGAGGTCGCCCTGGCCGGCCCCGAGGACGTCGACCGGGCCGTCGCGGCCGCCCGGCGGGCCTTCCCGAGCTGGTCCGCCCTTCC
>DASRYP010000044.1:0-2400 GCA_035687165.1 Actinoplanes sp.
ACGGCGGCCGGCGGGGTGGTGCACTGGGCGGCCGACGCCGACGAGGCCAACCACATCGTCACCGACCTGGTGCGGGCGACCGGCGAGAAGCGGGTCATCAAGGTCAAGTCGATGGCGACGCAGGAGATCGGGCTCAACGAGGCACTGGAGGCGGCCGGGATCACCCCGGTCGAGACCGACCTGGCCGAGCTCATCGTGCAGCTCGGCAACGACAAGCCGTCGCACATCCTGGTCCCGGCCATCCACCGCAACCGCTCGGAGATCCGCGAGATCTTCCTCGAGGCGATGCCCGGCGTCGACCCGGAGCTGACCGACGAACCGACGGTGCTGGCCGGCGCGGCACGCCGCTACCTGCGCGAGACGTTCCTGAACACCAGCGTGGCCGTCTCGGGGGCGAACTTCGGCATCGCCGAGACCGGCACGCTGACGGTGGTCGAGTCCGAGGGCAACGGCCGGATGTGCCTGACCCTGCCGGACACGCTGATCACGGTCATGGGGATCGAGAAGGTTGTGCCCACGTGGCAGGACCTGGAGGTCTTCCTGCAGTTGCTGCCACGCGCGTCGACCGGTGAGCGGATGAACCCGTACACGTCGATGTGGACCGGGGTGACTCCCGGCGACGGGCCGCAGAACTTCCACCTGGTGCTGCTCGACAACGGGCGCACAGCCGTGCTCTCCGACGAGATCGGGCGGCAGGCGCTGCACTGCATCCGCTGCTCGGCCTGCCTCAACGTGTGCCCGGTCTATGAGCGTACGGGCGGGCACGCGTACGGCTCGGTCTATCCCGGCCCGATCGGTGCGGTGCTCTCGCCGCAGCTCACCGGGGTCGAGGACAACGCGTCCCTGCCGTACGCCTCGTCGCTCTGCGGCGCCTGCTTCGACGCCTGCCCCGTGAAGATCGACATCCCGGCGATCCTGGTGCACCTGCGTAACCAGGTCTCGCATCCGCGCGCCGAGCGGGCGGCGATGGCGGCGGCGGCGTACACGATGGACCGTCCCAAGCTCTATGCGCGCGCGCAGCGGGCAGCCAAGCTGTCGAAGCTTCTCGGCAAGCGTGGGCGCGGGTTGCCTCCACCGCTGAACGCCTGGTCGGCGAGTCGTGACCTGCCGGCACCGCCGGAGGAGACCTTCAGGGATTGGTGGCGGGGACGATGAGCAGCAAAAACCTGATCCTGGACCGGATCCGGCAGGCTCTCCGGGACTCTCCGACGGTCGAGGAGGTGCCGCGCGACTACCGGACCGGTGCGGCGCCGGTCGACCTGGACCTGCTCGTCGAGCGCCTGGTCGACTACCAGGCCGTGGTGCACCGGACGTCCGACATTCCCGGCGCCATCGCGGAGATCATCGGGTCGGGGACGCTCGTCGTACCCCCCGGTCTGGCCTCCGACTGGCTGCCGCCGGACGTCCCGGCCCGCCGGGACGACGGTCTGTCAGCGGCCGAGATCGCCGCCGCCGACGGCGTCGTCACCGCTGTCGCCGTCGCCGTCGTGGAGACCGGCACGATCGTGCTGGACGCCGCCGACGATCAGGGCCGGCGGGTCCTCTCGCTCCTGCCCGACCTGCACATCTGCGTGCTGCGTGCGGAGCAGGTGGTGGCCTCGGTCCCCGAGGCCGTGGCCCGGCTCGACCCGACCCGCGCGCTCACCTGGATCAGCGGTCCCTCCGCGACCAGCGACATCGAGCTGAACCGGGTCGAAGGGGTGCACGGCCCCCGCAATCTGCACGTGATCCTGGTGGATTGAGTCTTTGGGAGACAACATGATTCTCACCCCGAAAGCACGCCGGAAGGCCCGGATCGGGCTCGTCGCCGGCGGCCTCGGTACGTACTGGCCGCAGTTCCCCGACCTGCTGCCGCAGCTGCAAGAGTCGGCCCGCTACGTCTCCGAGCGGTTCCAGGAGATGGATGCCGAGGTCACCGACGTCGGTTTCATCTCGGACGCCCAGGAGGGGGTGGCCGCCGCCGAAAAGCTGCGGCAGGCCGACTGCGACCTGATCGTGCTGTTCCTGACGACCTACCTGACCTCGTCGATGGTGCTGCCGATCGCGCAGCGGTCGAACACGCCGATCCTCGTGATCGACCTGCAGCCGACCGAGAAGATGGATCACGCGGCCTTCGACACCGGGGCGTGGCTGGCGTATTGCGGGCAGTGCCCGGTGCCCGAGGTGGGCAACCTGTTCCGGCGGGCCGGCATCCCGTTCCGGTCGGTCACCGGCTGGTTGCGGCAGGAGTCGGCCTGGGCGCGCATCTCGCAGTGGATCACCGCCGCGCGAGTCCGGGCCGCCCTCCGCACGGCTCGCCACGGCCTGATGGGTCACCTTTACCCCGGCATGCTCGACGTCTCGACCGACCTCACCCTGCTGCCCACCACGTTCGGGTCGCACGTCGAGGTGCTCGAGTTC
>DASRYP010000045.1:0-7843 GCA_035687165.1 Actinoplanes sp.
GCGCTGCTGGAGGGTGTCGTCGCCGATCTTCGCGGCGGTGTCCAGGCCCTGCTGGATGTCGTCCGCGGTGATGCTGGTGAAGATTTTCTGGCCGCTGCCGTCGTCGGTGCCGGTGGCGTTCTTGGCCCACGAGCCGGCGTAGCAGTCGGCCTGCAGTTCGAGCTTCACCGAGAGCTGGTTCTTCGTGGTCTCGCTCGCACCCTGCTGGGCCTCGCGCATCTTGGCCTCGGTGCCGGTGATGTCCTGGATGTGGTGGCCGTACTCGTGGGCCAGCACGTACGGCTGGGCGAATTCGCCGGGCACGCCGAACTTCTGGGACAGCACGTCGTAGAACGCCAGGTCGATGTAAACCTTGTTGTCGCCGGGGCAGTAGAACGGGCCGACACCCGAGTCGGCCGCGCCGCACGCCGTGTTCACCCGCTGCGAGAAGATCACGGTCTTGGCCGGCTGGTAGGGCTTGTTGAAGTACTGCGGAGTAGCCTTTGTCCAGTACGCCTGGATCGAGTTAATATAGAGCACATTGCGACATTCGAGCTTCTTGGTGGCATTGTCCTGCGCGCAGGCCTGGCTCAGGTTGGTGTTGTCGGCCGACTCGTCGCCCCCGCCCCCGATCTGGTTGATGCCGAAGTAGCCGCCGACCACGGCGACGATGATCGTGATGATGATGCCGACCAGGCCACCACCGCCGATCGGCAGGCCGCCGAGGCCCCCGCCTCCGCCGCCGGAACCACGTCGATCCTCGACCTGACTGGTATCGATGTCGGCGTTCTCGTTGAGTTCCATCTCTTCCTCACTGAGCCGGTCGGCGGGAGTGCCCGATGCGTACCCGATGATCTTGCTCGCTAATCGGGTGGGAGGTACAGCGGGGCGCCCGGTACTATTGCGGAGTGCTGCTCTGCGAAGGCTGACCTGCCCCGCGCCGACCGTCGAATTCCTCGATGTGGGATTCCTCGATGGTCGGCGCTCTTCTGTGCCCGGAGCCAGCCCTTCTCTCGAGAGCGAGCCAGTTAATCATGATCACCGCCACCGGACTAGAACTGCGCGCCGGCGCCCGCATCCTGCTTTCCCCGGTCACCCTGCGGGTGCAACCGGGCGACCGGATCGGCCTGGTCGGCCGCAACGGCGCGGGGAAGACCACGACCCTCAAGGTGCTGGCCGGCGAGGGCCAGCCCTACACGGGCGCCGTCGAGCGCACCAGCGAGGTCGGCTACCTGCCGCAGGACCCGCGCACCGGCGACCTGAACGTGACCGGGCGGGACCGGGTGCTCAGCGCCCGCGGCCTCGACGCGATCATCGCCGAGATGCAGAAGCTCGAGATCGAGCTGGAGGAGAGCGCCGAGGACAAGCTCATCCGGCGTTATGGTCAGCTCGAGGACCGGTTCTCCGCCCTCGGTGGGTACGCCGCCGAGGCCGAGGCCGCCCGCATCTGCTCCAACCTGGGCCTGCCCGACCGCGCGCTCGCCCAGACCATCGGCACCCTCTCGGGTGGTCAGCGCCGGCGCATCGAGCTGGCCCGCATCCTGTTCGCCGACTCCGGGCAGAACGGCAAGGGCATCCTGCTGCTCGACGAGCCGACCAACCACCTCGACCAGGACTCGATCGCTTGGCTGCGCGGCTATATGGCCCAGCACAAGGGCGGCCTCGTGGTGATCAGCCACGACGTCGAGCTGCTCGAGGCCGCGGTCAACAAGGTCTGGTATCTCGACGCCAACCGCTCGGTCGTCGACATCTACAACGTGGGCTGGAAGAAGTATCTCGAGTCTCGGGAGACCGACGAGCGCCGCCGCCGCCGGGAGCGGGCCAACGCCGAGAAGAAGGCCGGCGCGCTGCTGGCCCAGGCCGACAAGATGCGGGCGAAGGCCACCAAGACGGTCGCCGCGCAGAACATGGCCCGTCGGGCGGAGAAGCTGCTCGGCGGCCTGGAGGAGACGCGCGTCTCCGACAAGGTGGCCAAGGTGCGCTTCCCGAATCCGGCACCGTGCGGCAAGACGCCGCTCACGGCGTCCGGCCTGTCGAAGTCTTACGGCTCCCTCGAGATCTTCACCGACGTCGACGTGGCGGTGGACCGCGGGTCGCGGGTGGCCATCCTCGGCCTCAACGGCGCCGGCAAGACCACCCTGCTGCGGATGCTCGGTGGCCTGCTCAAGCCGGACACCGGTGAGGTGCGCGCGGGACACGGCCTGCGGCTGGGCTATTACGCCCAGGAGCACGAGACGCTCGACGTCGACCGTACGATCCTGGAGCACATGCGCAGCGCCGCGGCCGACCAGACCGACACCGACCTGCGCAAGATTCTCGGCGCGTTCCTCTTTTCGGGTGACGACGTCGACAAGCCGGCCGGCGTGCTCTCGGGAGGCGAGAAAACCCGTCTGGCCCTGGCCACGCTGGTCTGTTCGGGGGCGAACGTGCTGCTGCTCGACGAGCCGACGAACAACCTCGACCCGGTCAGCCGCGAGCAGGTGCTCGATGCCATCGCGAACTACCCGGGCGCGATTGTGCTGGTCACGCACGATGCCGGCGCCGTGCAGGCACTCAAGCCGGACCGTGCGATCCTGCTGCCCGACGGCGACGAGGACGCGTGGAGCGATGACCTCCTGGAACTCGTCGAGCTCGCTTGATCCGCGAATCAGCGCCCACCGTCTCTTGTCAACCAGTGCCCACACAGACAGTGCGACGTTCGGGCTTTTACGGGCAGGTCGGGCATCGATGCGGGCGGGCTCAAGGGGGCACAGGCGACCTCGCAGCGCTACGTAGGCGGGTCGTCGACGCTGCGTCAGGTCCCGCGAGCGACTGCCCTCGATCGCCTGTTTCCGCAGGTGATCGATGGTCTTGACGGAAAGGTGAGCTAAGCACACCCCATCGCCGGAAAGCCTGTCGTCCAAACGACTGTTAACTGTCTGACATTGATGCCCGTGGTCACCGTCAAGTTCCTGACAGTGATAAATGGGCACGTTGGCTACGCCTGGATACCTAGCGCATGATCGTTGGAGGCGGTCTAATAGGTGAGACCGTATGAACCGCACAGTCTGGGACGTGAGGATTCAACATGCCAGCCACGGGCACTGCCACCAGCACTGAGAAGGGTCGCCGAATCGTCGGCAGCGAGCGTCAGTCGTTAGCGAAGGATCTGGTCAAGCGTTACACCACGGGGGAGAGCATTCGGGCACTCGCCGCTTCGACCGGCCGATCCTATGGATTCGTGCACCGGGTACTGACCGAGTCCGGCGTGCAACTGCGCCAGCGTGGTGGCGCTCGCCGCCGCAAGAAGGCGTGACGATCGGCGACGCCGCACCCGGTCTCCCCGCCGACGAGTCGGGCGTTCGCTACGACCTGGACGGGCCGGTGGCAACGGTGACGTTGTCCCGGCCCGAGGTGCTCAATGCGCAAACACCCGCGATGTGGGCCGAGCTGGCGAGCATTTCGCGGAAATTACCTGGCGACGTACGAGTCGTCATTGTCCGGGGCGAAGGCCGCGCTTTTTCGGCCGGGCTGGATCTGTCGGCCGCCCGCGGGGAAGGCGATTCTTCTCTCGGCCGCCTCGCACAGTTGTCACCCGAGGAGTGCGCGGATCGGATTGCCGGCTTCCAGTCGGCGTTCACCTGGCTGCGTGACCCATCGATCGTGACCGTCGCGGCGGTGCAGGGACATGCCATCGGTGCCGGATTTCAACTGGCGCTCAACTGCGACATGCGTGTGCTGGCCGACGACGCTCGATTCTCGATGGCCGAGGTGACCCTCGGGCTCGTGCCCGATCTGGGCGGCACCAAGCGGCTGACCGAACTGGTCGGGCCGTCGCGCGCGCTGGAGATCTGCGTCACCGGCCGGCGGATCGCCGCCGACGAGGCCGCCCTGCTGGGACTGGCCAACGCCGTGGTGCCGGTCGCCGACCTGCCGGCCGCCGTCGCCGACCTCACCGGCGCGGTGCTCGCGGCCGATCGCGGTGCGGTCTCCGAGATCAAGGCGCTGCTCGCCGGGGCGACCCAGCGGACCTACGCCGAGCAGGACCGCGCCGAACGCGAGGCGCAGACCCGCCGCTTGCGCGATTTGCTCGGTGCGGGGGAGTAAGGACCGTTTGGAATAGTCTCCGCGCCATCCAGGTTGTCGTACCCGCCGGGCAGACTGTCGCTGCCCTGCCTTTCCGACGCCTGGGAGGTGACGAGATGAGCATGCCCAGCTGGACGATGCTGCGCTCGATCCAGAATTCGGACCGGGTGGCCGAACACCGCCTCCGCCGCGGCACCACCCGGCGGATCCTCCGTTACGCCCGGCCCTACCGCCGCGACATCCTGGTCTTCCTGGTCACCGTGGTGCTCGCCGCCGTCATCGGCGTCGCCACACCCCTGCTCGCCGGCGACGTCGTCAACACCATCACGAAGGGTGGCGACGGCGCGGCCACCCTGATCATCCGAATCGCCTTCCTGATCGCCGGCCTCGCGGTCGTCGACGCTTTCCTCTCCCTCGCCCAGCGGTGGTACTCGGCCCGCATCGGCGAGGGGATCATCCTCGACCTGCGCACCCGGGTCTACGACCACGTGCAGCGCATGCCGTTGCAGTTCTTCACCCGCACCCAGACCGGTGCCCTGGTCAGCCGGCTCAACAACGACGTCACCGGCGCCCAGCGCGCCTTCACGTCCACGCTCTCCGGCGTGGTCAGCAACGTCATCCAGCTCGTGCTCACCGCCGCGGTGATGTTCAGCCTCTCCTGGCAGATCACCACGCTGTCGCTGATGCTCCTGCCGCTCTTCATCATCCCGGCCCGCCGGGTGGGCAAGCGCCTCGCCGACATCACCCGCGAGTCGTACAACCTGGACGCCAAGATGAACGCGACGATGACCGAGCGGTTCAACGTCTCCGGAGCCATGCTGGTCAAGCTCTTCGGCCGGCCCGGCGCCGAGGCCTCGCGGTTCGGTGAGCGGGCCTCCCGGGTCCGCGACATCGGCATCCAGCAGGCGATGTTCTCGCGCACGTTCTTCGTCGCGATGCTGCTGGTCGCCTCGCTGGCCCAGGCCCTCACCTACGGCCTGGGCGGCTGGCTCGCCGTCACCGGCAGCGTCACCGCCGGCACGGTGGTCACCCTCGCGCTGCTGCTCACCCGGCTCTACGGGCCATTGACCGCGCTGAGCAACGTGCGGGTCGACGTGATGAGTGCCCTGGTCTCGTTCGACCGGGTCTTCGAGGTGCTCGACCTCAAGCCCGGCATCGAGGAGCGCCCCGGTGCGGTCGACCTGCCCACCGGCGCGGGCCGCGTCGAGTTCCGCGACGTCCACTTCCGCTACCCGAGCGCGAGCGAGATCTCGCTGGCCTCACTGGAGGACGTGGCGACCCTCGACCGTACGGAGAACACGCCCGTTCTGCGCGGCGTCGACTTCACCGTCGAGCCGGGCCAGATGGTCGCGCTCGTCGGCCCGTCCGGCGCCGGCAAGTCGACGACGTCGATGCTGGTCTCCCGCATCTACGACGTGACCTCGGGATCCGTCCAGGTCGACGGGATCGACGTGCGCGACGCGACCCTCGACTCGCTGCGTGACACGATCGGCGTCGTCACCCAGGACGCCCACCTGTTCCACGAGACGATCGCGGAAAATCTCCGGTACGCGCGTCCCGACGCGACCGCGGACGAGATGTGGGAGGCACTGCGCGGCGCACAGGTCGCCGACCTGGTCGCGGCGCTGCCCGACGGTCTCGACACGGTCGTCGGCGAACGCGGCTACCGGTTCTCGGGCGGCGAGAAACAGCGTCTGGCCATCGCCCGACTGCTGCTCAAACGCCCGTCGATCGTCGTGCTCGACGAGGCCACGGCCCACCTCGACAGCGAGTCCGAGGCGGCGGTGCAGCGGGCACTCGCGGTGGCGCTCCAGGGCCGCACGGCGCTGGTGATCGCCCACCGGCTCTCCACGGTGCGCGACGCCGACCAGATCCTGGTGCTCGACGAGGGCCGCATCGTGGAGCGCGGACGGCACGAAGAGCTCGTGGCGGCGGGTGGGCTCTACAGCGAGCTCTACCGCACGCAGTTCGCCGGGGGCTCGCCGGCTCGTTTCACCGACGAGGTCGAGGTCGTCGCCGTCCCGGCCGGCCAGATCGAGCCCTGACCGTCTCCGGCCACGATTCGGTGGTTACCTGTCGACGGCTTCGCGGAGCTCGGCGTAGGCGGCGGCCAGCGTGTCCACCGTGACGTGGGCGTTCAGGCCGCTCGGATTGGGCAGCACCCACACCGGGACGCCGTCACCTCCGCCGGGTGGGCACAAGCACCGGACGAGCGCATCCACGGCGCCAGGACTGTCAGAGCGCGCGGGTGTTGCCACCGTCCACGGCCAGAGTCACGCCGGTCACGTAGCTAGCCGCCGGGGAGAGCAGGAATGCCGCCACCCGGCCGAACTCGGCGGGCTCGCCCAGGCGGCGCATCGGGATGCTCGCGGCCACCTCGGCCGCCGCCGTCGAGGCGTCCCCGGTAGCGGCGAACAATTCGCGGTTGCGGTCGGTCATGATGCGGCCCGGCAGCACACTCACGATCCGGATGCCGCGGGGAGCGTACTCGTCGGCCATGTCCTTCGCCGCCATCGCCAGGCCGGGCCGAAGCCCGTTGGAGAGGCCCAGGCCGGTCAGCGGGGACTTCACCGACGTGGAGAGGATCATCGCGATCGCGCCGCTCTCGGGCAGCGCCGACGCGAAGACGCGCGCGGCCCGGATCGCGCCCAGGAAGACCGTCTCGAACGCGCTGCGCCACTGCTCGTCCGTCATCGAGGCGGCCGTGCCCAGCGCCGGGCCGCCGACCGAAATCAGCGCCCCGTCGAACCGGCCGAACCGCTCGACCGCCGTGTCGACCAGCGTGCGCGGCGCCTCGGAGTCGGCCAGGTCGGCCGTCACCCCGGCCGCCTTGCCCGGGCCGCCCAGCGCGTCGACCGCCGCCGCGGTCGAGTCTTCGCCGCGCGACGAGATAACTACCTTGGCGCCGTCCGTGACCAGCGCGTCGGCGGTGGCGAACCCCAGCCCTCGCGAAGCTCCGGTGAGGACGTAGACGCGGTCGGCGAGTCCGAGATCCATGCCCCTGATCCTGCCATCGTCGGCCGCTCAGCGGTGCGGGGCTCCGGCGGTAGCCGCGTCGGCCTGGCGAAACGACCCGATCGCGAGCTCCGAGCGGGTGACGTCGAGCGGCAGCGCGGGCGGCGTCCGGGAAGTGCGCCCACTACCGCGCGGGTAATCGACGTTCCTCCCGGCAGTCACCAGAGTTCACCCGTCAGTAACAGACCGACGGGTACGACAGTCAGGGGCCGCGCAGCAGCCAGACGCGGCCGGCGATCTGCAGGGCGGTGGCGCCGGCGGCGGTGCGGAGGGCGGGACTGCGGCGGGAGCGGGGTGCCGAGCGGCCGTCGTAGTGCCAGGCGGCCTCGCGTCCGGCCAGCTCGGTAGCCGCCACGAGCGGCAGGCCGTCGCGTTTCGCGAGGTCTCGGGCCAGGTCCCAGCCGTCGCGCAGGGACCCTTGCGTCGGGCGGGCGGCGGCCCACTCGGCGAACTCGCGGTTCCACCGTTCGCCGAACCCGACGGCCAGCATCGGCCACTGCCGGGTGACCTCGCCGGCTCGCTTGCGCAGCAGCGCCACCCGGGCGGCCTCGAACCGGAAACCGTCGAAACCATGCGGTACGGGTCGACCGGCCGTGAGCGCTTCGACCAGGGCGGCCTGGCGGTCGGCCAGGGTCCCGCCCCCGGACTGTCCTCCGGGGTCACCCGCCGGCCCCGTCATGTGACTGCGGGGTAGCCGGAGGCCTTGGCGATCTCGTCGAGCTCGGCGGCCAAGTCGGGGGCGGGCGGGTAGTCGCCGTCGCGTTCGAGCATCAGGGCCGGTGGG
>DASRYP010000046.1:0-2330 GCA_035687165.1 Actinoplanes sp.
GACGCCCATCGTCGGGTTGAGCGCGATCGTGATCAACCAGCCCATCGAGATGAACAGCTTGACCAGCGCGACCCAGGTCGGCCCGTCGTGGGCGGCCGGGAGCAGCGCGCCGACGCCGTGCGACAGCGGAGTGGCCCAGCCCGGGTACTCGAACGTGCCGTTGGCGACCTTGAAGCCGCGGATGAGGAACCCGCAGACCAGCACGCCGACGATGACCGCCTCGACGAAGTAGCCCTGCCACATCGTCGAACCGGTGAACCGGCTGCGCTGCGCGTTCTTGGCCCGCTGGCGCACGTAGATCAGGTAGAGGATGCCGATCAGGCCGAGGATGCCGATCCACTCGGTCACGAAGCCGTAGACCAGCCAGTGCCCGATGATCGGCAGCCCGCCCTCGGGGTCGACGACCTCGAAGTACGCCTCCACGACCAGCAGGAACAGAATCATGAAGGAGACCATGACGAGCCAGTGGGCGGCGCCGATCGTGCTCCACTTGAGCATCCGGGTGTGACCCAGCGTCTCGACCAGCATGGTCTTCGTCCGCGTCTTCGGATCGGCGAACCGGGCCGGGTCGGGCTTGCCCTGCCGGATCACCGCGGTGATGGTGAGCACGGCACGTACTGCGAGCACGACGGCCACGACGGTGACGGCACCGGCCAGGACCGTGGCGACTATCTGAGCGATGCCCATCTGCGTTGTGCCTCCTCGCCTCGGCGGTCCGCCGCGCTCATGTTACCCACGAGTAATAGACCGCCGCACGCCGCCCGGTCAAGGGGCCGTTCGTCAGCACAAAGCGCACCCCGGCCACCGGAGCGGGGTGCGCTTGAAACGGGCGAAAGTCACACTACTCGCGTTGAAGCAGGTGACCGGGTGGTTAACGCCAGCGCGACAGGAGGGCCAGCGACCCGACCATGCAGCCGAAGCCGATCGCGAGGTTCCAGTACCGCAGCGACTCGATCGGGTACTGCTGGGACGACAGGTAATACACGACCAGCCAGGCGATGCCGATGACGATCAACGCGACCGCGCTGATCGGCAGCCACGAGGGGCTCGGCTTCTTCGACGCCGCAGCAGCCGCCGGACGAATGTCCGTCGGCGGCGTGTAGACCTTCTTCTTGCGAACCTGAGACTTCGGCACGGCGCTCTCCTGAAGGGCAACAAGTGGTGAACAACCCCACCGCTGAGCGGCTCCGGAGACCCCGAATGCTGCCCGTGGCGATTAATGTTCGACAGCTAGCGTAGTCAGGTCGACGCGCACACAGGCACCCGCCGGGCTAGGAAACTTGTCCGGCGCGAATTTTCGGGAGAGACGAGGACGTGGAATACACCACCGGCACGCCCTCCTGGCGGCTCGTTCTGCGCCGTGCTTGGCGGGGTCTGCGGCCCGGCCGGCCGGCTCTGCGGCCACGTGGCTGGTCCGTCGGAGTTCCCTTGATCGCCCTGGCCGCGGGCCTGCTCTTCACCACCTCGGCGACCACCGCGGACGGGACGGCGCTGCGCGATGACCGGCGTCCGCAGGTCGCCCAGTTGATCGCCGACAAGCGGGTACGGCTCGACGCCCGCGAGCAGACGGCGGCGAAACTTCGCTCGGCTGTCGATCAGGACACCGCCCGCCTCGCCGAGGTCGGCGGTCCGGTGAAGCGGGCCCGGGATAGTGCCGACGCGCTGCGCTCGCCCGCCGGGTTCACCGCCCTGCAGGGTCCCGGCGTGACGGTGAGCCTCGACGACTCGTCGCGCCGCAGTAATGATTTCGCGGCCGCCAACGCTCCCGACAACGACGATCTTGTCGTCCACCAGGGTGATGTTCAGGCCGTGGTGAATGCTCTTTGGGCTGGTGGGGCTGAGGCAATGTCGATCATGGAGGTCCGGGTGATCTCCACCAGCGCGGTACGCTGTGTCGGCAACACGCTGCTCCTTCACGGCCAAGTTTTCTCCCCGCCGTTCCGGATCACGGCAATCGGCGAACCCACAGCGATGCATCACGCGTTGGAGTCCGCGGAGGGAGTTCGGCAATTCCGCGACGCGGTCGCTGACTTCGGCCTCGGTTATACGGAAACCGTCGAGAGGAACGTGACAGTGCGGGCGTACGACGGGTCGAGTGACCTCCGATCCGCGCGGGTCGCCGGGTAATGGCCGCTCCGGACCAACTGCCCACCGGGCCCGGGTCGGGTCGGCATCGCAGACCGGACGCCGAAGCGCAGACGGCGTTCATCCCGCGGATCACGGACGCGTCGTCAAACGGTGTGCCTGGTGGTCCGCTCGCGCCGCCGATCGGTCTGGGCGGTCAGCCGGCCGCTGACCAGAACGCGAAGGTGGCGGCGCAGGCTCCGCCA
>DASRYP010000047.1:0-13013 GCA_035687165.1 Actinoplanes sp.
GGCGCCAAGAGCGACAAGGCCGACGCGCACACCCTGGCCGACATGGTCCGGACCCGCCGCCACCAGCTGCGTCAGGTCGCCGCGGACTCCGACATCGCCGAGGCGGTCAAGGTCGTCGCACGGGCGCACCAGACCCTGATCTGGGAACGCACCCGCCACACCCTGCGGCTACGGGCAGCGCTACACGACTACTTCCCCGCCGCTCTGGCCGCCTACCAGGTGTTGACGCTCACCGGCGCCGACACCCTGCAACTGCTGGCGAAGGCACCCACCCCGGCCGCGGCGGCAAAGCTGACCCGCACGCAGATCAGCGCGGCCTTGAAGAAGGCCCGGCGCCACGACATCCCCGCCAAGGCTGCCGCGATCCAGCAGACCCTACGCGCCGAGCACCTAGGCCAGGCCGACGTCGTCGCCGGCGCCTACGCCGCTACCGTCCGCGCCACCGTCGCGGTCCTGCAGACCCTCAACACCGAAATCGGCATCCTGGACAGGCAGGTCGAGGCCCATTTTGGCCAGCACCCGGACGCTGAGGTCTACCTCAGCCAACCCGGCATCGGCGTGATCCTCGGCGCCCAGGTGCTTGCAGAGTTCGGCGACGCCGCAGGCCGCTACGCCGACGCCAAGTCCCGCAAGAACTACGCCGGCACCGCACCGATCACCCGCCAGTCCGGCAAGTCCAAGACTGTGCACGCCCGGTTCATCCACAACGACCGCCTCGTCGACGCCCTGCACATGCAGGCCGGCGCCGCGATCCTGCACGACCCGGGCGTCCGCGCTTACTACGACGAACTCCGCGGCCGGGAGATCGGCCACAACGCCGCCCTGCGCCAGGTCGGCAACGGCCTCGTCGGCATCCTCCACGGCTGCCTCAAGACCACCAGCTCCTACGACCAGACAACCGCCTGGTCACACCGCACACAAGCCGCCGCAGCTTGACATTTTAGAAGCTGGGGTGTCTGACCCACCGCCCCATCCACCGCGCCTCGAAGACCGGTCACAGCTCCGCTGTGACCGGTCTTCGGCGTGCCCGAACCATGTGAAAGGAGACCCGTGATGTACCTCGACCTGGTGGAGAGGTGGATCGTCCGGACCACCGGCCGGACCCTCGATCAGCACGCCGCCGATCCCGTCCCGGCCGCCGCCGCCTTCCCGGCATCCGCCGATCAACTGCGCCTCGCCCGCGAGGTGCTGCTCACGGCTGTGGACGAGTTCCGGACCCTGCTCATCAACGGCGACGACCTGACCGGCTTACCCACGGTGCTGGCCAGCACGCTCGACGAGATCAGCGGCCACGTCAGCGACTACCACGGTGCGCGCATTCACCTCGACCGGCTCATCACCGACCCCGACCGCACCGGCCACGTCGCGACGAACCCCGTGCAGCCGGTCCGGCGCCGCTACGTCAACCCCGGCGACACCGTCCTGATCGTGCTGCCACACCACGAATACCTGCGCAAGCAGCAGATCGCCGGACGAGCCGTGAAGGCACAGATCAACACGGCCGACGTCGAACTCGACCCCGCCGAGTTCCCCGACCCCGTTCGCCTGGCCCACGGCCTCGCCGGGATCTACCGCGACCGCGTCGAGGAGCGCCTCTACCACCTGCGCGCGTCCGGCGAACGCCGGATCTCCCGCCGCTGATCACTCCGGCCCATTAGCGCCGGGCGTTCACCCCTTCAACTCGCGCGCTGCCATCCGTGGTCGCACGCGCCTTCGCCAACCACCGCCCAGCACCGTCCGGTGCCGGGGCGTCACTCCTTATTCCCGAGGAGGGAAATCCATGGAATTGCAGTCCCTGACGCCTGCCACCCAGGCCGTCCTCAAGGCGCTGGCCGAACTCGGCCAGCGCAACGTCCACGAGCTGTCCGAGAAGTCGGGCAAGGCCCGGTCCACCACCGACAAGGCCATCCGGACCCTGGCCGACGCCGGCCTGATCGTCGAGATCGACCTCGGCGGCGACGCTGCCGAGGGCACACCCGCCCGCTGGACCCTGTCGGACGACACCGCCGCCGCGCTGGACTCCGCCGACATCGCCGACGAGAACATCGCCAGCCCGGACGAGACGGCAGACGAACCGGACTCCGACCCAGCCGACGAGGCAGCCAGCGACGAGAGTTCGCCGACCGGAGACGACACCCTGTCCCCGGGAACCGGTGATTCCGGCGACGAGGCCACCGGCGAGCAGGACACGCATGACGGCGACGGCCACCCCGACGAGGACGACGGCGATGAGGACGAGGACCAAGACGACGAGGAGGACACGGACGCCCCGGCCACGGGCGAATCGCGTACGGTCGTCGCGCCGCCCCGTCCCGGCGACCGCAAGGTCATGGCCATCAAGGGTGTCCTGGCCGAATTCGGCGACGACGGCGCGACCGTCGACATGGTCGTCGCCGAGAGCGGCATCAGCCACCCCACGACCATCCGGCTGCTCGACGCGATGCAGCAGGCCGACGCCGCCCGTCGCCTGCCGCCCAAGACCGGCCAGCCGGAGCGGTGGATCGCCGGACCGACCAAGGCATCCGAGGTCGACCCGAACCCGGAGCCGCCGCGCTGCGCGCTGTGCTTCCAGGTGATCCGCGGTGTCACGATCACCCCGGCCGCCGTCGCCGCGGTACAGAGCCTGATCCGCACCGACGGAACCCTGCACATCCTCGGCCCGGACGACGAGGTCCACGCCGTGAAACTGCCGACCCGGCTGCCGCCGCGCACGCTGAACAACACCCCGAGCACCCTGGGGCACCGCAGCGACGCGACCGCCAACACTGACGGCAACCAGCCCTTCCAGCGCGGCGAGTTGGAGAGACTGACCGTTGCCGAGCTGGCCGCCCGCCCCGGCCGGCCGATGACTCCGCAGGAGATCGCCACTGCGATCAGCGCGAAGCTGGGCGGTCGCAACGTCAGCTCCGGCGCGGTGCGCAACAACTGCACCAAGGCCGCCGCTGCGGGCAACATTCTGCTGGTGTCCGAAGCGCCGCTGACCTTCGTCTTCCCGAAGCCCATCGTCAACGACGACACCGCAGAGGACAAGACGGAAGCCGAGCAGACCGACAACAGCGACGGCGACGGCACGAGCGGTGCGGTTGACGACCAGGCCGTGCAGACCGACAACGACCGGGACCTCAGCGACACCCAGCAGTCCTGACCGAACCCTTCATCGCGGGGCCGAGCGCATGTGCGCTCGGCCCCGCACCCGTTTCCGAGAGAAGGAGAACCTGTGCCACACGAACTCGAGCAATTCGCCGACGGCAGCACCGCGTTCGTCAGCGCCAGACTGTCGGCCTGGCACCGGCTGGGCACCGTCACCCAGAAGACCATGAAGGCCGAAGAGATCATGGCCGCCGCCAAGCTCGGCGACTGGGGCGTGCGGACCATCCGCACGGTCGGCATCGACATCGTCGACGGCGTCGAGGTGCAGATCCCCGCCAACGACAAGCGGATGACCGTGCGCCGCAACCCGGTCACCGGGGCCACCGAGTATCTGGGCATCGTCGGTACCGACTACACCGTGGTCCAGAACGAGCAGTGCGCCGAGATGCTCGACCAGCTCGTGGACCAGGTCGGCGGCGCCCACTTCGAAACGGCCGGCAGCCTACGGCGCGGCAAAAGCGTGTTCGTCACGATGAAGCTGCCGGACGCGATGACCATCGCCGGAGTCGACCGGATGGACCTCTACCTGATCGGCACCACCAGCCACGACGGGACCGCCGCGCTGCGGGTGGACGCCAGCCCGATCAGGGTCGTGTGCGCCAACACCCAGCGAGCCGCGTTCGCGTCGGCGGTCGGGCACTACACCTTCCGGCACACCTCGAACGTCGGCTCCCAGATCAGCCAGGCCCGCGAGGCGCTGGGCCTGATGTGGAAGTACATCGACACCTTCGAGAAGGCCGCCGAACGGATGCTAAACACGACGCTGACCATGCGCGAGTTCGAGAAGGTCGTCGGCCAGGTGTTCCCGGTCAAGGACAACGCCTCCGAGACCACCCAGCGGAACGCCAAGCAGCGGCTCGGCACGCTGAAGTACCTGATCACCGAGGCCGACACCCAGAAGGCCATCACGGGCAACCGGTGGGCCGGATACCAGGCCATCACCGAGTACCTGGACCACTACCAGCCCGCCAAGAACGACCTCGTGCGCGCCAACCGCGTGCTGACCGGCACCACCGGCGATCTCAAGCTCGTCGCCTTCGACCTGCTGAAGGTCTAACCACCGCCACCTCTCCACCCGCCCGGGGCGTGTTGACCCCGCGCGGGGTCAACACGCCCCGGCTCGTACCCCGAAAGGACACGAGCCGATGACCGCGATAACCCCTCACCTGCTACATCCCCGCGACCCACGCCAGTCGGTCTGCGGAATCCCCGCCGACGACGTTCGCCGGTGGGAGACCGAAGAACCGCCCCGCTCCTACACCTGCGAGGACTGCCTCACCCAGTACGAGGAGGCGGCCCGGCCCGATGACGCCAACCACCCGATCGGCGACGCCACCCTCATCGACACGCTGCGCCGCATCGTCACCGACCAGCAGTACCTCAAGGTCGACGGGGTCTTGGTCGACGTCTGGTCCGCCAGCGTCACCGTCCTGATCTGGGACCGGCTGTACGAGGACAAACGGCAACGCCTGCTGACGTTGCCGTCACACCAGCTGATCCTGCGGTGCATCCGCATCTACGCCTCCCTCCACGCCCGGCGAGGCCAGTGATGGCCGCCCGAGAACCGCAGTGGTTCCACTTCGGGCCGTGGGTCTTCGACATCGATGCCGCGCTGGCGCTGATCGCGGCCACACCGCACGAGACCGAGCAACTCGACGTCACAGCATGGGCCACCGCCTACAGCCTCCATCACCTCGACGACCCGCAGCGCCTAGCGGTCAGTCTCATCGGCCCCACCCCGGACGCCGTCGACCGGCTCTACGCGATGAACACCGACCTGACCAACCCGGTGATCCTCGGCCTCGTCCACGTCGGAGACGGACCGCCCGCGGGACTGCTGATCGACGGCGTGCACCGGCTCTACCACGCCTGGCGCAAAGGCATACCGCACCTGCCTGCCTACGTGCTCACCGCCGAGGAAACCCGAGCCGTCCAGCACGACAAACTCCTCGGCCCCGGCCGCACCAGCCTCATCGGCCCCACCTCGCCACCCCTTCCAAACCCCATCCACGTTCATCCGGAGCCACGATGACCAACCTGACGGCCTGGCAGCGCCCATGCGACTGCCGCTGCCCCCTGCACGCCAAACGGACCCGCCTCACCTACGACGAGTTCGGCTGCGCCTGCACCATCACCTGCGCCACCCAGCCCATCACGCTGCTGGCCGACCGCTGGGGCTGCGCGCTGTTCCTCGACCAGAGCGGCGACCTCTGGCAGGTCCCGGCCCTACCCGGCGGCACCTGGGACTGGGAAAACGCCGGAGACATCGACACCCGGCACGACTTCCACCACGCCAGCGTGGTGATCGAGAGCCGATTCCGGGAGCTCGTTCACCTGCTCGCGAACCCCGAGGTCTTCAACTTCTAAACCCCCACATCCAAGGTGGGCCGCCCGCGTGGGCGGCCCACGGCCCTTTTGTGTTTCACCACCCTGGGGAGACAGCTGTGTACCGGACGCCTCGACCCGCCTATGACCTCGCCTGCGACTGCAACTGCCCTATCCACCGCGGTCTACCGCGCTCGGTCTACAACGCGCCGGGTTGCCAGTGCCTGACCGTCTGCGCCAGCCAGCCCACGACGCTGCTCGCCCCGCAAATCAACGGCGCACTATTCCTCGACCGCGACGACGCGCTCTGGTTCGTACCCGCCTTGCAGCCGGGACATGGGGACTGGCGCTGTGCGACCCCCGTCACCGACGGCCACCCGCTGGACGACGCCGACGCCCTCGTCAGCACGCTGCTGGCCAAGGTGGACGCGCGGCTACGCGCGTTCACGCACCGCCTCTGACCTATCCCCGATCGCCTTCCACGGCCGGCCGCGCACCCGCGCAGCACGGCCATTTAACTTCAGCGAAGGGCCAATCGTCTATGACCAAGGCCGTCCTCGGCATCGTCGCCTTCGTCATCCTCGCCTGCTTCGGGCTGCCCATGCTGCTGCTGTCCGCCATCATGGGCGGCAGCTCCGGGGCGTGCAGCGTCGCCACCGCACCGAGCACCAACGTGTCCGGGCAACCGACAGCCACCACGAAGTGGGACACCGATCAACTCAACATCGCGCTGACCATCATCAAGGTCGGTGTCACCAAAGGCATTGGCAGCTGGGGCCAGACCATCGCCCTCGCCGTCGCCATGCAAGAGTCCGGGCTACGGAACCTGCCCTACCTCGGGGCCGCCAACGACCATGACTCCATCGACGTCTTCCAGCAGCGCCCGAGTCAGGGATGGGGCACCCCCGAGCAACTGGCCGATCCGGCCTACCAGGCGGGCACGTTCTACGACAAGCTCAAGACCATCTCCGGATGGCAGACCGTGCCACTCACCGAGGCGGCCCAGGCGGTCCAGCTGAGCGCCCACCCGGACGCGTATGCGAAGTGGACCAACGACGCCGTCGCCCTAGTTGATCAATACGGGGCCGGTGAGATCGCCCTCGACTGCTCGGCGATGCCGTTCGGTAGCGCCGAACCGGCGCCCCGCAACCCGGACGGCTCCTGGCCCGAGGGGACCTGCTCCGTCATCCCGGACCCGACGACCGGAACCGGCTGTCTCACCCCGCGCACCCTCCATCTCGTCCAGCAGGCCACCGCCGCCGGCTGGCCGAAGCCCAGCTGCTACCGAGTCGACGACCACGGGGAACACCCGAAGGGCCGCGCGTGCGACTTCATGATGACCTCCGGCGGCGAAGCAACCGGCGCGCAGAAGGCAAGAGGGGACGCGATGGCGACCTGGGCCGTCGCCAACGCCGACCGCCTCGGCATCATGTACGTCATCTGGTTCCGGATGATCTGGACACCCGAGCAGGGATGGCACGCCTACAACAACCCCTATGGGGGCGATGATCCGTCCGGCTGGCACACCAACCACGTCCACATCTCGATGTACTAATTCTGACAAAAGTCTCATCTGAACCTTGGACCCTGACAACGGAGGAGCAGGGCTACAGGTATCCCTCGGTAGGAATCTGTGCGGTGCCGATCGTATCCCCACCACCCCATCCGTCGAATACGCGATCAGCGATCCATGCTGGCTGCTCGAGATTGGCGTGCGCCTCTGCCAGGCGCAACGACAACGTGATCACGAACTGAAGGCAGAACCTATAGTCGTCGTACGTTGGGTCGTAGCCGGCTGGTGCCCGATACTCTCGCCGACCGTCGAAGAAGTCCACGTGCGCCGGAGTCAGGTTCTTAAACCGTATATAGGCGGGGTAATCAACGCCGATGGCAGTCAGTCGTGCAGCGGCCTGCAGCTGAATGACGACCTTGGACAATTGCTCTACCTGCCGCCCAAGCCCGGATATATCGGTGCCAAGCTCCTTGGCCTTTCGGAGTTGGCGCATGAACGTGGGGCGGCTTTGCGGATCCACAAGGTTGTCGCCGAACTTGAGCGGGGCGGCCGGACCACGCGGGCGCACCCGAGGGGTCAGCAGTAGGTCCGCCGCGTCGCTGATTTTGATCATCGCCGCGACGAGGTCGCCGCCCGCGGCGTCTTTCTCGGACTCGCGCGCCAGTTCGCCTACCTTCTCCTGCGCGATGATGGCAGCCATCGAAACTTGGTCATAGTCGACGCCGAACAAGAGCTGGGAGTTCGCAGCGAAGAAGGTAGCGGTGTCCGCCATGCAGCTCTGCACCTGGACTTGACCGAGCAGCTGTCCTTGGTGCTTTAGCCCGTTGCGGAGTCGATTCAACCGGTCCATACCCTGCTTGCCGGCCGGCGTGGTTCCGATAGCCGCGTTGATAGAGTCCCAGTACTTCATGAAGTTTTGGGCCTGGGCGGCGCCGTGGTGCTCGGTTGCCAGCAGAAGAAACGACTCGACGGCGTCGTGGAACATCAGCACGGCCGCCGAGCACTGCGGCTCCGGAAGCCGGGACTGCGCGATCCCCAGGTGATGCAGATAGCGGATGAAGGCGAGCCTCTGAAGGGTTTCCGGAGTCATCGGCACGACCGGCTCGACTCCCTCGCAGGCCTTCCACCGGCCGCCGTCTGCTTCGCCAGCCGACCGACGAGCACCAGCTCCAATACCCCGTCCGGAGCCGCCCTTCCGGCCACGATCAAATCGCGGCGTTTGTCACTCTTGCCCTCCACGGCGGCTCCTCATAGTCGACCAACACCCCTAGAGTTCGCGCCAGGATATCGCCAGCCGCCACAGCACTCGGGCGGGGCGGTAGCCCTGCAAGGAGAGCTCGGACGCCGCGGAGCGCGACTTCATCGCTGTGGCTCCGAGTTGATCAGCGGCAGGACCGGCAAGGCGGCCTCTCGCCTGCTGGCGGCTACGAAGAAGTCCGATCCCAAGGGGGATCGGCCACATGCCCGACTCATTCAGGCCGTTGGAATATGTGCGCTGCCCCGGCAAGCACAAAAGTTCCGTGTGCACTGATCTGGCCGATGAGAGAGCGCGTCGCCCTTGGAACGCATCCTGCCTTAAAATCTCATTTCGGTTTCACTGATAACAAGTCGCGCTCTAGCGAAGAAGGCATCTGGTGATGCTAGTACTTTGTCGCTCGCAGGGGGGCGAGTGCCGTTAACCAACGCTTCCCTGTTCGCATAGAACCAGATTCCACGAAGCTCAAATACGTCGTTGGCCGCTCGACGCAGCAAGTCGTCATCCAACACCTCTATGTGAGGCATGGCGCTGTTGTGATGTTTGCGCACCACAGAAGCGCCCAGATCGCTTAGTTCGGCAGCCTCAAGGTTCGCTCCTTCTGAAATTGCGTGATGGATAGGTCGCACCTCCTCGAGCATCGCTGCGATTTCTCTTGCTACCGCCGATATCTGTTCACGCACTCTGGTCGAGTGCTCCTTGCGTAACTCAGATACGCGCTTCTCTCGCTCGATGGAGTTCGTGTACCAGTGCCCGAGTGTCGTGGTGACAATTGCGGACAAGAGCGCGATTAGGCCGGTTGCTAAAGCGATGGCGAGTACATTATTCTGGGTGGTAGTCGTAGCTTTACCATCCGGGTTTACGCTTACCGTGGTAGTCGTTCCATCACGAAGAACTAGGGAGATAATCAAAGTCATCAGTGCGGCACCCAGCAGCACGACAGCAGTGCGAACAAGCCATGATTTTCGCTTTTTCTTCATGCAACCTCATTACGGGTAGTCTGAATCTGGGAGCTCATCCCAATCGCCGGTTGCGGTATGCCGTCAGTAGTCGCGATGTCGCTGTCAACGGGCGCATACTCATTCGGCCGCAGCGCTCTCGATCAGGTCTTGTCCAGGCTGGTGCGCAGCGTGTTGGCCAGTTCGAGCGTGTCTTCACGCGGCTCTGCATCCAGGTCGGCCAGGGCCTTGGTGAGAGCGCGCAGCAGGGTCCGGATCCCGTCGGCGTCGGCGAGGGCGTGGCGGGCGTGCATCGCTTTCACGTAAAGGGCCTCGTTGTAGCGGTCCATCCCGATCGCCTTGTCGAGCAGGTCGGACGCGGCCTGCGGGTCGCTGTCGAGCAGGTCCTCGGCCAGCATCAGGTGCGCTTCGGTGCCCCAGCGGCGCACCGTCTCGCGGTGCGGCTGGATCCACTCGTAGTCCTGGCCCTCGGCCAGAGGCGCGCTGCAGAGATCGCAGGCTGCGGTCAGCAGTTCGCGGCGGTGTGGTTCGGTGGCGATGGTGGCCGTGCGCATCAGGTCCCGCAACGTCCAGACGTCGATGTCCACGGTTTCAGGGTCGAGTCGGTAGCGTCCGGCCGTTTTGATGACGTAGGTGTTCTTGGTTTCGGCGGTGCCGGCGCGGCCGAGGACGTGGCGCAGGTTGGAGGCGTTGGTGTGTATGCGTTGGTCGGCTTGGCTGATCCGGGCGTCGGGTTCGAGGTATTCGCCGATCTCGCGGGTGCTGGCGCCGTCGGGGTGGACGGCGAGGAACACCGCCAGTTCGAGGGCTTTGGCTCGCAAGGGCCGGCCGTCCGCGGTGATGTTCTCGATGCGCGGTTTGCCGAGCACGCGCAGCCGCGCCCGTTGCGGCGTATGCAGCGGCGGCGTGGCGGCGGTGTCGGTGCGGCTGGCGTGCAGGGACGTCGGAGCAGCGGGATCGCCGGTTTCATGAACGGCAGGCTGCGCGTGTGTCGCCCGGCTGGTGGCTGTGGCTTCGCCGGTGTGAGCTTCTCGGACGGTGTCGAGGAGATCGCGCGTTGCGGCGACGTCGAGTACGGCGAGTTGCATGCCGGGTTCCGGCCCGCCGGGTTCGAGCTGGGTATCTCCGTCGTCGGAGACGGAAACGGTCGAGCCGTGGGGCCAGTGGCCGAGGACGACGGTGATGACGTCCAGGCCCTCCGTGAGACCGAAGGTGATACGCGCCCGGTTACCATTCGCGGCTTGTTCGGCACGAGTGATCAGGAGCAGTGGGGGCAGGGCCTGTTCGCTGGGTGCGGTGTCGCGCAGCGCGTCGATGTCGTCGAGGCCGTGTTCGTCGAGGATGCGGGCACGTCGGAGCAGGTGGGTGTCGAGCAGCGCGAGCGCCTGATCGAGATCGTCGGTGATGTGCAGCCGCGACCACCCGGCAAGTGAGGTGTCGCCGATCAGTGCGGTGAGGGTTGGCCGGTCGATGATGACTTCGGCGCGCTGCGCGGCTTCGGTGGGTGTCCCTGTGGTGAGTGCGGTGATGATCAGGCCGCGGGCGGCGGCGTCGGCTCCGGGACCGATGAGGCCGACACCCCCGGACGGCAGCCGCTCAGCGGGAGCTGGCTCGACCGGCGTGGGCGTGATCGCCTGCCGGGTGTGGTGTTGGGCGGCAAGTACCGGGGCGGGTAGTTCGTGCAGGTCGTCGTCGCTGCCGGGCTGGTAGCGGCGGCGGCGTTGCAGCCACACCAAGGCCGCGGTCGCCGCGATCGCCGTGGCCAGTGCCCACGGGATGACACTCCCGCTGGGCAAGACGAGATCTCCGCCCGTTGTCTCGTGACTGCCCTCGTCTTCGGGAGTGCCCGCCTTCGGGGTTGCTGGGCCGGTTGGGCTGGCCGCTTCGGGACTTCGAGGTGCCGGTGGCGGGCTGGTGGCGGACGGCCCGCTGGGAACGGGCTGATCGGGTGCGGCCGGGTGTGGCGTCCGAGGTCGGCGAGGTGCGGCGTCGGGCGGCGCGACGGCGTCGGCGGGCAATCTGAGGCTCCAGCCGGGGTAGATCAGGTCGCAGTCGGTCAGTGTCCGGCCGCCGGTGAAGTGGCGGTGTTTGTTGAGGGAGCAGATCTCCGGCCATCGGTTCTGGTCGTTCAGCCAGGTCTCGGCGATCTTGGAGAGGGTGTCGCCTCGGCGAACGCGATAGTCATAGCGGGCGTCCTCGACGCTGACCGTGACCAGATCGCCAGAGGCGTGAACGCCGCTGGCGTCTGCCCGGGCCGGCGTTGACGGTGGGGCTGGCGGCCGGTGCTGCGTCTCGGGACCACTCGCCGAGGGTTGCGCAGCCGGGACGGCGTGAGCCGGCGGGGCGGCGAGGGCTGCGGTGGCGGGCGTGGTGACGAGCGCGACGGTCGCGGTCCCGGTCAGGCCGACGACGAGGCGGTGCAGCGGCATCGGCAGATGCCATCGCGGGAGTCGGCGACCACGGAGTGCCCCGGCGACGCTGCCGGCCAGCAGGGCCGCGAGCACGACCCACACCAGCCAGCCCGCCCAGATCGACACGACGCGCAGTCCCGCTGCGGGTGACACGGTCGTGGCAGTGGTGAACGGGCCGGTACTCCACCACGACGACCACACCGTGACGGGGTTGCCGAAGGCCATCCACAACACCCACGGCGGGCCGCCGAGCAGGACCGCGGCCGTGACTACCGTCCGGAGTAGTAGCGTCGGTCGCCGTGTCGGGCTCGGCCTCGTCGCCGTGGCCGGCGGTGCGGCCCAGAGCGAGGGCTGCCGGGCGTACTGCGCTGCCCGCTGGCGTGCCTGCTCCGATACCTGCTCGTCTTCCATCGGTTCGATTCCCCCGAGCCTCGGCCGAATCATCCTCAGTACCGGCCGGTGCCCGCAGCCCGCTACATAGCGGTATCGAACTTTCACAATGCGAAGATCTCGACGTCGAACACGGTCGGGGTCGGCGTCCTCGCTGGTGGGCGGAAGATACTGCCCCGCATGGCAACGGGGGATCTTCATCTGAGCATCCACCTCGCAGCGCGATGGACCGCAGCGGTCGTCACGGTCGCGGGCCGTACATGGCCGGTCGCCTTCGACGGTCAAACCCGTCTGCCGAGCGGGGTATGGATTGACCCGGACACCGGCAGCATCTTGGTTGCTACGGCCGGACTCGCGGCGGGGACCGCTCATCCCAACGCGTACCTTCCGGACCCGATGGCCGCCCTCCGGACAGCACCGACCGACGCTGACTCACGACCCGGCGCGGCCGTATCGGCCTTGCTCGCCCATGTGGCCAACACCGCCTCGGTACAAGCCGGCGTCGGGGTGTCCACGCTGACCGTCACCACGCCGCAACCATGGGGACCCAAGTCGAGGCAACGCCTTACCCAGGCCGCGACAACGGCCGGGCTGCCCGAACCGGCCGTCGTCACCGCGATGGCCGCCGCCGCGGCGGCTTCACCACGAACCGACGAAGCTCGGGCCGGGTTCGTACTCGTCTGCGTCATCGGGGATGACTACCCACACCTCGCTGTGCTGGAAGCCACCGATCGGTACACCCAACTCGCCGCCGTAACCGTCCGCGATCCCGACGCCCCCGGGATCGACCGAGCCATAGCCGACGCGATCCGTCACCGCTCAGGCTCCGGGACGGACGTTCCGCCCGAACTCGACTGGCTGACCGGGTTCGAGATCGACCGCGCCCGCACCGCGCTGATCGCCACCTCACGAACACCGGCGCTGCTGCCAGGTCACCTCGCCCCGGTCATCGTCGAGCAAGCCGACCTGGACAAAACCACGCGACCGCACCTCGATCAACTCGTACCGGC
>DASRYP010000048.1:0-2999 GCA_035687165.1 Actinoplanes sp.
AACGTCCGCGCCGCGTCAGCCATCCTCGCGCGGGGCCGGATCGTGGTGACCGACCGGCTGCACGCCGCGGTGCTCGCCGCTTTGCTGGGCATCCCGGTCATCGCCCTCGACAACGCCAACCGCAAGATCTCCGCCGCGTACGACGCCTACCTGCACCGCCTGCCGCACCTGCGATTCGCCGTGGACGGTCAGCAGGCGAGCGAGCTGGCCCACGCTCTGCTGAGGCAGGACGCGTGAACCGGCCCGCCCCGATCCCGGTCAAGGCCGTGGCGCTGCCCGTACCCACCGGACCGTTCTTCTTCAGCATCATCGTGCCCACCTACAACCGCCGTGACGTCGTCGTCGACAGCCTGCGGTCGATCACCGCGGCCGACCGGCCCTGGCCGTGCGAGTTGATCGTGGTCGTCGACGGCTCGACCGACGGGACCGCCGACGCGGTCCGCGCACTCGAACTGCCGATGCCTGTCACGGTCATCGAGCAGCGGAACTCGGGCGCCGCGGCCGCGCGCAACCGGGGCGCCGCAGCCGCGCGGGGCGAACGGCTGCTGTTCCTCGACGACGATATGACGGCTCATCCGCGGCTGCTCGTGCGTCACGAGGAGAGCTTCGCCCAGGGGGCGGACGTCGTACTCGGCGTCATCGGACTCGACCCACGCTCGCCGGACACTCTGCTGACCCGCGGCGTGCAACGCTGGATCACCGGACGCACCCGGCGGCTGTCGAGGACCGGCGGCCGTCCCGGGGTCGCCGACTTCCTCACCGGCCAACTGTCGGTGCGCGCGGACTGTTTCACCCAGGCCGGCGGATTCGATGGCGCGCTGACCGCGGGCGGCACCTTCGGCGGGGAGGACACCGACCTGGTCTACCGGCTGCTGCAGCACCGGACGCGGATCGTCTTCAACGCCGGCGCGGTCAGCCTCCAGCGGTACGTGGTCGATGCCGCGCAGAACCTGCGCCAGTGGGAGCAAGCCGGCCGAGCCGACGCGGCCCTGTCACGTAAACACCCCGGTCTCGGTCGGATCATCGACGGCCTTCACAACGGACGCGGATTGAGCGCCCGGGCCGCGCGGACGCTGGCCCGGCTGCCGTCGGCGACTGTCCAGCCGGTCGCGGAGCGGCTGGTCCGCCGGATCGACCTCGGCCATTGCGATCTCCCCACCGGGTGGGCCTACACGAAGGTGCGCGACATCGCCTACTGGCGCGGCGCGCGATCCGACGGCGGCATCCGGCGCGACACCGATCCGGGCGTACGGGTGCTGGCCTATCACCAGGTGGCCGACCTGCACGACCCGCGGCTCGCCCGCTACGCGGTGCCGCCGGCCGTGTTCGCCGAGCAGATCAGCGCGCTGCTGGCCGCCGGGCACACGTTCCTCACCGCCGACGACCTGCTGGAGCACCTCGACGGCCGCCCCCTGGCCGCCGGCAGTGTCCTGCTCACCTTCGACGACGCGTACGCCAGCTTCTATGAGCACGCCCTGCCAGTTCTGCGTCGACACGGCATCACCGGGGTCGTCTGCGCCGTCACCAGCCAGCTCGGCGGTCACAACGCGTGGGACGCCGGCACCGGCGCGACCCGGCTCCCGCTGTTGGACGCCGGTCACCTGCGCGAGTTGCATGCCGCTGGCTGGGAGATCGCCGCACACACCCACCGCCACGAGCACTTGACCCGGCTGCCGGTGCGCGCTGCGCGGGCCGAACTCGAGACGTGTGCGCGGGCCATCGCCGGCCTCGGGCTGCCCGGCCCCCGGCTGCTCGCCTACCCCTACGGCGAGCACAACCACACCGTCCGCGCCCTTGCCGCCCGCGCCGGATTTCGTGCGGCGTTCGGGCTCACCACCCGGGACGCGTGGCCCGTGCCGCAGAGCCGGTACGCGCTCGCGCGCATCGAGGTGCAGCGCACCACCAGCCCCGCCGCACTGCTTCGCCGGATCGCCGGGCCCGCACGGGTCACCGCCCGCCACAGCCTGCGCGCGGAGGCAGCGGGATTGGTGGGCCGATGGCGGTTTCTGTGCTCGGCCCCTGAGCAGACCCCGGACCTTGTGCCCGAAGGAGCAACCTCTCGATGAACCACCCCAGTGTCACCGAGTCGCGACCCACCCGCTCCCCCGGCGGGACCGGCATCTGGTGCTGCGAGTTCGAATTGTCCCGGGCCGGGACGCTGAACGCGGTGGCCGAGCCCGCCGACGCGGCCGTCATGCGGGTTCTGGTCCGCCTGCACGGCGAGCCCTTGGGCTACCTGACCCTGCCCTTCACCAGCGATGAGCCCGGGCCGGCGATCGTGTCCGCCAGCTGGCCGGAATTCGGCGATCTGATCACCGACCACCTGCGCGCCGACGGCGTCGAAGTGCCGGTCGGCGCGGCCCGGACCGGATGGCGCCCGCCCGCCGCGACCGCGGAATGCCGCAACACGATTCAGGGCGACGAGTTCGTCACCGTCGTGGTCTGCACCCGGGACCGTGCAGCCGCGCTCGCCCCCTGCCTCGAGCGGTTGACCACGATCCGGTACCCGCACGTCGAGTTCGTCATCGTGGACAACGCGCCCTCCGACGACGCCACCGAGCAGGTGATCCGCGCCTGGGCGGCGAACGACGGGCGGTTCCGCTACGTCCGGGAACCGATCGCCGGACTGTCCCGGGCCCGCAACGCCGGCCTGGCCGCCGCGCGAGGCGACATCGTGGCCTACACCGACGACGACGTCGCCGTCGACGCGCGCTGGATCGAGGGCCTGCTGCGCGGTTTCCGCACTCGCGCCGACGTCACCTGCGTCACCGGGCTGGTCTGCACCGCGGCCATCCGCAACAGCGCCGAGGCCTACTTCGATGCCCGTACGGCGTCCTGGTCCAGCCGCTGCGCGCCGGAGCTGTTCGACCTGTCGGCCGCTTCGCGACGCGGCCCGCTGTACCCGTTCTCGGCCGGCATCTTCGGCACCGGCGCCAGCTTCGCGTTCCGCCGGGCCCGGCTGACCAAGCTGGGCGGGTTCGACGAGGCTCTCGGGGCCG
>DASRYP010000049.1:0-4995 GCA_035687165.1 Actinoplanes sp.
GAAGATCTCCCGTGACGTGCAGAACTACTCGTACGCGCTGGCCGGCATGGCTGAGCTGACCGCCGACGCGGCTCTCAAGAAGGCGCTGACCGACATGAGTGCGCAGGTCAAGGCGTTGAAGGGTGACCTGTCCACGATTAATTCCGATAGGATGTCCCAGCTCACGGCCCGGCTCGACCAGGCCTGCGGGCGGGGCTGACTCCGCCCCGGTTTGGGATCGGCGATGGTGATGAAGTATTCTTTCGGACGGCGCTTTTATAGGCGTCGTGTTTCCGTGCCCGCCTGATCGGCATCCCTCGGTTCGATCAGAATCGTCGGATCACTCAGGTGAGAGCCGGGACCTCAGCACCATCCGCCAAGCAGTGTTCTTCGCTGCGTAAGTCTCAGGGAGTCCGCGTCCGATGTACGCGATCGTCAAGACCGGCGGCAAGCAGTACAAGGTTGCCGAGGGCGACGTGATCGAGGTTGAGAAGCTCGCGGGTGTGCCCGGCGACTCGCTGACGCTCGCCGCTGTCCTCCTCGTCGACGGTGACAACCTGGTGACCGACGCTGCCAAGCTTGCCAAGGTGACGGTGTCCGGCGAGATCGCCGAGCACACCAAGGGTCCGAAGATCCGGATCCACAAGTTCAAGAACAAGACCGGTTACCACAAGCGTCAGGGGCACCGTCAGCCGTTGACCAAGGTGAAGGTCATCGGCATCTCGAGCGGGAAGTAGGGGCTGATCCGACATGGCTCACAAAAAGGGTGCCTCAAGCTCGCGGAACGGCCGTGACTCCGCCGCCCAGCGGCTCGGCGTCAAGCGGTTCGGCGGCCAGCTGGTCAGCGCCGGCGAGATCCTGATCCGTCAGCGTGGCACGAAGTTCCACCCGGGCGACCTGGTCGGCCGGGGCGGTGACGACACGCTGTTCGCCCTCGCGAAGGGCAATGTGCTGTTCGGCACTAAGCGCGGCCGCAAGACCGTCAGCATCGTTCCGGCTGCTGCGGAGTAAGTTTGCTTTGAGCGGGCCGCGGACCTCCGGGTCCGTGGCCCGCTTTTGTTTTCCGGCAAGGAGTTTGCGCAGTGACTACGTTCGTTGATCGGGTCGTGCTGCACCTGCAGGCAGGTGACGGCGGGCACGGCTGTGTCTCCGTGCGCCGCGAGAAGTTCAAGCCGCTCGGCGGCCCCGACGGTGGCAACGGTGGGCACGGCGGCGGGGTCACCCTGGTGGTCGACCCGCAGCTGCACACGCTGCTCGACTTCCATTTCCACCCGCATGTCAAGGCGTCCAACGGCGGGGGCGGCGCGGGAGCCAACCGCGACGGGGCCAACGGCAAGGAACTTGTGCTGAAGGTGCCGGACGGCACGGTCGTGCTGAACTCCGACGGCGAGGTGCTGGCCGACCTGATCGGCGCCGGCACCACCTTCGAGGTGGCCCGCGGCGGTCGCGGCGGCCGGGGCAACGCCTCGCTGGCCAACACCCGCCGCAAGGTGCCGGGCTTCGCCGAGCTGGGCGAGCCGGGCGACAGCCTCGACGCGATCCTCGAGCTCAAGAGCGTCGCCGACGTCGGCCTGGTCGGCTTCCCCTCGGCCGGCAAGTCGTCGCTGATCGCGGTCCTCTCCGCGGCCAAGCCCAAGATCGCTGACTACCCGTTCACCACGCTGGTGCCCAACCTGGGCGTGGTGCAGGCGGGCGACCAGACCTTCACCGTGGCCGACGTGCCGGGCCTGATCCCGGGCGCGGCCACCGGCAAGGGCCTGGGCATGCAGTTCCTGCGGCACATCGAGCGCACCTCGGTGCTGGTGCACGTGCTCGACGCGGCGGCGCCCGAGATCGACCGCGACCCGCTGGCCGACCTCGACGCGATCGAGGCCGAGCTCGCGGCGTACGGCGGTCTTGAGGACCGGCCGCGGCTCGTCGTGCTCAACAAGATCGATATCCCGGACGGGCGTGACCTGGCTGAGATGGTGCGGCCCGACCTCGAGGCCCGCGGCTACCGCGTCCTGGAGGTCAGCGCGGTCACCCGCGAGGGCCTCAAGGAGCTGGTCTTCGCGCTGGCCGAGGCAGTCGCCCAGCACCGCCTCGACCGGCCCGTGCTGGAGCCGACCCGCGAGATCGTCCGTCCGAAGGCGGTCGACGAGTCCGGCTTCACGATCGAGCAGGACGCCGAGGGTGTCTACGTGATCAGCGGCCCCAAGGTCGAGCGCTGGGTCCGCCAGACCAACTTCGACAACGACGAGGCCGTGGGCTTCCTGGCCGACCGGCTCGAGCGCATCGGCGTCGAGGACACGCTGGTCAAGAAGGGCGCCCAGGCCGGCGACCCGGTGCGCATCGGCGAGCGCGAGTTCGACTGGCAGCCCAACGCGGGCGAGTTCGTCTCGGGCCCGCGCGGCACCGACGCCCGCCTCGAGGACGACGTCCGCCGGGCGAGCGCCGCCGACCGGCTCGCGGCCCGCAAGGCCCGGCGTGTGCGATCCGACGACGAGCTGCTGCACATGGCGGCCGACGGCACGGTGTCCACCGTGGCCAACGCGCACCGCCCAGTGCTCGTGACGGAGGACGACGACACCGACGAATAGGGCGTAGTCCAGCTCGGCGCAACCATCCGGAAAGGGTGATCGCCTACGGTCGCCTCGTGTGGATCGAAGGCAGGCCCGTCCTGGACCCTGAGCTGGCCGCCCTGATCGCGGCCCAGCAGCACGAAGGCGGTCAGGGCCTGGCGCCGGACGAGCGAGCCGCCTGGTTCGTGGCGATCGTGGACGGCCGGGCGGTGGCCTGCGGCGCGTGGCAGCCACTGCCCGAGCCCGGCATGGCCGAGCTCAAGCGCATGTACGTGCGGCCCGCCTTCCGGGGTCGCGGCATCGCCCGGCAGATGATCGTCGCCATCGAGGAGGAGGCGCTCGCCGCGGGCCGGTCGGTGATCCGCCTGTCCACCGGCGCCTCGTCCCCCGCGGCGATCGCCCTGTACCGGTCCTCGGGCTATGAGCGGCTCCCCGGCCACGGCCCCGCCGGTCTCTGCCTCGAGAAGCGCCTGGCAGCGCTAGTCCAGTAGGCCGAGGGCCGCGCGGGTCCGGCGTACGGTCTCGGCGGCCCGCGGTCGCACCCAGCTCCTACCCTCCGCGAGGATCTTGTGTACGTGGCCCGGGTCTTCCGAAAGCTCGGCGTAACGCGTCCTGATCGGCGTGAGCAGCGCCTCGACCGCGTCCGTGACCTCGCGCTTCAGCGCGCCGTAGGAGGTGAACCGGCCGGGTTCCCGATCCGAGCAGGCGTGCAGGATCGCCAGCAGGTTCGTGACCCCCGGCTGACCGACGGGGTCGTCGCGCACGATGCCGACCGTGTCGGTGACCGCGCGCGAGATCACCCGGCGGATCACGTCGGGCGAGTCGAGCAGCCCGATCCGCCCGGCCGCCGACGGCGAGCTCTTGCTCATCTTGCGGGTCGGATCGGCCAGGTCCATGATCCGCGCGGCGCTCTCCGGGCGGATCGCCTGGGGCACGGTGAAGGTGTCGCCGTAACGACCGTTGAACCTGGTCGCGATCGACCGGGCCAGTTCGAGGTGCTGGCTCTGGTCGTCGCCGACCGGCACCTGATCGCTGTCGTGGACGAGGATGTCGGCCGCCATGAGCACGGGATAGGTCAGCAGGCTGAGCCGGACCGCGCCGTTGTGCCTGCTGGCGGCACCTGATCCTTCGGACAGCCCGGACTTCTCCTTGAACTGGATCATGCGAGCGGCCTCGCCGAAGCCGGTCGCGCACTCGAGCAGGTAGTGCAGCTCGGTGTGCTCGGGAACCTGGGAGTTGGCGATGAGCGCGGTGCGCTGCGGGTCGACGCCGGCGGCGAGCAGCACAGTGGCGACCTGCAGCGTGTTCGCACGCAGCCGCACGGGATCGTGCTCCACGGTCAGCGCGTGCAGGTCGGCGATCATCGCGATCGAGTCGGTCGTCCCGTTTCCCTCCTGGGCTCGCACCAGCGGTCGCATGGCGCCGATGAGGTTGCCCAGGTGCAGGTGGCCGGTGGGCTGGACGCCGGTGAGACGGCGGGTCATGGGTGTCCTCCGTGAGGTGCGGGGACCGCCCTTCTTGCGGACATGACAACGGCCGCCCGGAAGGGGCGGCCGCGGTGGGTTGAACGCGCGAGTGGATGGGCCGCCCGTCAGGGCAGCCAGCAACCGAGGTCGGAGACGCGCATGAAAGCCACGATAGCAGCGGGGTGCCGATGTGCCACCGCACAGCGGTATCGGATGATGGTCCGATGCCGAGCTTGACCCGCGCCGAGGCTACCGCCCGGGCCGCCACTGTCGACGTCCACGAGTACGAGGTCGATCTTGACCTGACCGCCGAGGGGGACGCCTTCGGCTGCCGTACGGTGGTGCGCTTCGACGCGCGGGCGGGCGCCTCGACGTTCCTCGAGTTCGAGCCGGAGTCGGTCGCCAAGATGACGCTCAACGGCTCGCCGCTGCCCGACTCGGCGCTCGTCGACGGCCGGCTGATGCTGACCGGCCTCGCCGCCTCCAACGAGCTCGCCGTCGAGGCCGTCATGCGTTACTCGAACACCGGCGAGGGCCTGCACAAGTACGTCGACCCGGCGGACGGCTCGGTCTACATCTACCAGCACATGTTCATCAACAACGCGGGCCGGATCCTGCCTGCCTTCGACCAGCCCGACCGCAAGGCGTCGTTCCGGGTCAGCGTCACCGCGCCCGCGAGCTGGCGGGTGGCGGCGAACGGCCCGCTGCTCTCCGGCCGGGACGGGCGCTGGGAGTTCGAGCCCACCAAGCCGATCTCGACGTACCTCTGCTCGCTGATCGCCGGGCCGTACCACGAGGTCACCGACTCGCACGACGGCATCCCGTTGGCGCTCTTCGCCCGGGCCGCGCTCGCCGACGCGCTCGAGGCCGAGGCCGACGAGATCTTTACGATCACGAAGCAGTGTCTCGACCGCTACCACGAGATCTTCGACATCCGGTACCCGTTCGGCCACTACCAGCAGGCCTTCGCCCCCGAGTTCAACTTCGGT
>DASRYP010000050.1:0-15071 GCA_035687165.1 Actinoplanes sp.
AACGGCACCTTCGCGTACGGGGACCTCGGCGTCAACCCCGGCTTCAGCCTGACCGCCGTGAACCCCCACTCGGCCGGCGGCTACGTCAACGTCGAGTTCCACGGCTTCCGCAACGACGCGATCCGCTCCCGCATGCACCTCCACCTCACCCGCGACGACGGCCCTTGGTACACGTACTGGCTCGACCAGTTCGAGGCGATCTGGCGTTCCGCCCTCGCCGACCGGCCGTGACCACGGTCGTCCACCGCAACCCTCGGTCGTCATGATTCGATAGGGGCAACATGCGTACCTCCATCGTTGCCGCCGCAGCCCTCCTCGCGCTGATCGGCGGTCTCTCTCCGCCCCAGGAGCTCAAGACCGGCACATTCGCGCGGCACCTGATCGAAGGCCCGCGCAGCCACTTCCTGAAGCACGGTCCCGGAGCGCCGGTGCTGACCGTCGCACACCGCGGAGATTGGCGTGACGCTCCGGAGAACTCGGTCGCCGCGATCACCAAGGCGGTCGAGGGTGGCGCCCAGATCGTCGAGGTCGACGTGCAGCGCACGCGGGACGGCGAGCTGGTCCTGATGCACGACGAGACGGTCGACCGCACCACCGACGGCACCGGCCGGGTCGCCGACCTGACCCTCGAGCAGATCGAGGCGTTGCGGCTGCGCGCCGGGTTGGGCGGCGACCACGCTCGGCTCAGGAGGCTGAAAGTGCCCACGCTGCGGGACGCCCTGCGGGCCGTAAGCGGAAGCGGTGCACTCCTCAATCTGGACAAGGCGTGGCCCTACCGCGATCAGGCGTACGAGCTGCTGGTCGAGCTGGACCAGGTCGGCCAGGGCATCTTCAAGAGCAGCGCGCCGGTCCCCGAGGTCGCCGCGTTTCTCGCCCGAGACCCGCGGATCCTCTACAGCCACGTGATCGGCGACGCCAACGTCGCCGACGTGGGCGCCTTCGCCGATCGGCCCCCGACGGCGTACGAGCTGGTCTTCGATCGGTTGTCCGACCCGCAGATCCAGCCCGCCGTCGTCGCGATGGCGCGGGCCACCAGCCGGGTCTGGGTGAACACCATGTGGAAGGGGTTGGCCGCCCGCTACACCGACGCGGCATCGCTGCGGGACCCGGCACTCGGCTGGGGCGCGGTCGTCGACCGCTACGGCGCCGACACGATCCAGACCGACGACCCGGACCAGCTGCTCGGCTGGCTGCGCGCTCGCGGTCAGCGCTAGCCGCGAGGTCTCCTGGACCAGGCTGGCCTGGCTCTTCGCCTCCGTCGAGGCGATCGCCTTCGGCGCGGCCGGCGCGCTCTTCGGCTCCACGATCCAGCGGCAGCGCGCCGAACAGGCCGACGCCGCGGCGGCCGCGAATGCCGGGGCCGCGGCCCGGGGTGCGGCTCTTGCCGCGGCGATCCAGGCCGACACCCCCGCTCCCGGTGCTCGCGACGGCCTCGAACGGTTCGGCCCCGACGACGACCTGGCCGCCCGCCACGCCGCGCTGGCCCGGGCGCTGTTTCCGTGACGTACTGGGTCGACCGGCGTGCGACGTTGCCGCCCGGGACCCCCATGACGCACGCCCTGGTGATCGGCGTGAGCGCCTATGACCACCTGCCGAGCGTGGGGGCGGGTCCCTTCGGCCTGTCCCAGCTCGGCTCGACCGCGATCGGCGCCTACCGTTTCGCCGTCTGGCTGCGCGACCACTACCGCAACCCGGACGCGCCGCTCGCCACGATCCGGCTGCTGCTCTCGCCCTCGGCCGCGGAGATCAGCGCCGGGGCCCGGAGGGCCGGTCCGCCGACCGGGATCGGGTGCGGGCTGCCGTGCTCGACTGGCAGAGCGACAACACCGGCAACCGTACGGGCGTGAGCGTCCTCTACGCGGCCGGGCACGGCACGATGGTGTCGCACCAGGACTCGTACGTCCTCTTGCAGGATTTCGCCAAGGACCGGCTCGTCCTCGACTCGAGGAGATCATCGACGTCGGGCCGGGGGAGAGCCGGGCGGAGTCCGCTCCCGCCCGGCTGGCAGGTCGCTCGTCGGCTGGAGACCTTCCTGCCGGCCACGCTGGTTCGCCGTCGACCGGTGCTCGTCGGGCGAAGCCTGCGCACCGACCGGTTCAGCCGGACCGAAGTGCTGGCTCCCGGCGTCGCCTTCATGGAGATCTCCGACGGTGGCACGAGCGTCGCGCTGGGCCTGCCCGCCGACCACATCTCCCTGATCATTCAGGACACCGGCCAAGCAGACCTGGCGCTGGCCGCCTTCCCGCCCGGTCCGGAGGCGCAGTTGATGCTGCGCTACCTGGCGGCGAACGACCTCGAACGCGGCGCGCTGCTTCTCCCCGACCTGGTCCGGCCGACGCGCTTCGAGCGGATCGCCGACGAGGCCCTGCTCCTCGGCGGGTACCTGGCGGTCCGGCTCGGGGCCGGCCCGCGCGTCGCTCACCGGCGGCCAGCGGCGCGAGATCGATCAGCTTCACGAGGCGTACGGGGGCGTGGTCCCGTACGTGGATCTGACCAGGCCGACCACGACGTTCCGGAACCTGCCCGGCCTGGTTGCCGGATGAGGCGCGGGACCCCCGCGGATTCGCGCGGGCTTCGCCGAGCAGTCACCGCGTGTGCCCGTCACTGTTCGTGTCGGCTCGGCCGGCCCGGTCACCGCGTGTGCCCGTCACTGCTCGTACGGGGGCGCCGGCGGCATCGCGCTGGTTGGCGGCCATGCTGGTGATCGTCACGGTGAGCAGGGTTACGGCGATGACGCCCAGCGAGGCGAGCGTCGGCACCTCGGGCAGGGCCGGCCAGACGCCGTGGGCCCAGTGCAGCACGAGCTTCGCCCCGATGAAGGCGAGGATGATCGCCAGGCCGTAGTCGAGGTGGCGCAGCCGGTCCAGGACGTTGCGCAGCACGAAGTAGAGCGCCCGCAGACCCATCAGCGCGAACGCGTTGGTCGCGAAGACGAGGTACGGGTCCTCGGTCACGCCGTACACCGCGGGCACCGAGTCGACCGCGAAGACGATGTCGGTCATGAAGACCGCGACCACGACCACGGCGAGCGGGGTCAAGGCCCGACGACCAGCCTGCCGTACGGTCACCTTGCCACCGTGATATTCGTTCGTCACGGGGAAGAACCGGCGCATCAGCTTGACGCTGCGCATCTGGTCGATGTCGATCGCATGGCCGTCGCCGCGCCGCGCGTCCCGCATGACCTTCGCCGCGGTCACCAACAAGATCGCGCCGAACAGCAGGAACGCCCACTTTCCGGCCTGCAGCACGGCCGCGCCCGCCGCGATGAAGACGCCGCGCAGCACGAGAGCGCCGGCGATCCCGTAGAGCAGCACTCGCTGGGCCAGGGCGGACGGTACCGCGAACGCGCCGAGCAACAGCATGAAGACGAAGAGGTTGTCGACCGACAGGGACTTCTCGACGACGAATCCGGTATAGAACTCGACCGCGGGCCGGCTGCCGTACTGCCACCAGAGCACGAGCCCGAACACCGCCGGAAGCGTCAGGTAAAAGATCGACCAGCCGGCCGCCTCGCGCATCGGCACGTCGTGCGGCCGACGTGTGACCACGAAATCGGCCACCAGAAGAGCGATCAGAATCGCGATGCTGATCGCCCAGAGTCGCGGTGAAGCGATGGTCTCGAGCGGGGCCGCCCAGGTAGTAATTTGCGCCATCGGGGATTCCTCCTCGGAGATGTGCGCCATCGTCCGAGGTCTCCCCCACCCGCACGATCACGGGCGAACGCACGGGGGCATGCTGGGATGCCCGTGATGACCGCGACGCTCTTTGTGAGGTACTCCCCTCGCCGCGGACCCTAGTGCACGATCCTGGACATTTCCTGGTGGGTCAGGCTCGCAGCGCCGGGCGTATTCCGGGGACTCCGCGGTGACGCGGCCGACGTCTACCTAGAACAGGCGTCGGCCGGTACCTAGAACATGCGTTGGCCGGAGCGGAACGAGGCCCGAGACTGAGCACATGTTTCGCATCGGAAGGCAGCATGCCGGGACGCTGGCTCTGGCGGGGTGTTCGGGCGCGATCGACCTACTCGCCATCACCGCGCTCAGCGGCACGTTCGTCAGCGTGATCACCGGTAACCTGGTGATCTTCGGGTACGGGCTGGGCCAGCCCGAGCCGTCCCGGCTCATCGCGGTGGGGATCGCGGTGCCGGCGTTCGCGCTGGGCGTGCTGCTGTGGTTCGGACTGTGGCGCTCGCGGCCCGCAGCGGTCCGCGGGCCGCTGCTGGCCGAGTTCGGCCTGGTGGCCGTGTTGGCGGTGGTGCTGCTGGCCGTGGAAGTGCATCCGAACGACGCGGTGGCGCGCATCCTGCTCGGTGTCGCCGGGGTCGCGATGGGGGCGCAGAGCGTGATCGCGAACCGGCTGAAGATCTCGACCACGTACATGACCGGCAACCTGACCAACGCGCTGACCGACCTGCTGACCGGACGGCGCGCGCAGGCGATCCCGGCCTTCCTGCAGCTGGTCGCCTTGCTGGCCGGGGCCGCGGTCGCCGCCGCCCTCTACGTCCATCTGCGCTGGGCCGCGCCGCTGCTGCCGCTGCTGTTGCTGGCCACGGCGATCGGCCTGATCCGCGCGCCCGCGCCCGCGCCCGCCCCGGTCTGACCGGCGACGGGCCGTGGCCACCGGCAAGGCCAGTCGTACCCGATCTCCTGGCCTTGCCGGTGACCTCGCGGCGGCTACGGGCGGCGGGCGCGTCTCCGGGTGAACGAGAATCCGACCAGCCCGGCCACCGCGGCCAGGACGCCGCCGGTGGTCGTCCAGACCCAGCGCGACGAGAACTCGGGCAGGAACGAGGCCGTCGTCGCCGGTTCCGCGGAGGCGGTGGGCTGAGGGACGTCCGTCAGCACGGCGCCCGGGTGGTTGACCGGGTCGAGCGGCGCGGCCAGCGTGCCCTGATCGGCGCCCGTGTCGCCGACCTCGGCGGTCAGCGACAGGTCGACCTTCACCGGCAGGCCGAGATCCCGTTCGGGCATCGCGGTCGACGAGAGGCGCACGAAGTAGGTACCGGGCAGGGGGTCGAGGTCCGCCGGCTCGGCCCACGAACGTACCTGTCGCAGCCTGCAGCCCAGGGTGACCTCGGCGGCGTCGGCGGCGGCGACCGGACTCTGTTCGCCGGCCACGCACGGTTGCCGGCGGCGCAGGCCGTCGAAGACCTCGATCGTCCACGCTTGCGGGCCGTGCCGGTCGGCGGCCGCGGGGAGTGTGACCTTGGCGGTCAGGTCGGGCTGCTGGCCGGCCGTGGCCGGGAACGACCAGTAGAGATAGTCGCCGGTGACGGCGGCCACCTGGGTGGGGCGGGCGGTCGCCAACGGCGTGGCGTTCAGGAAGGACGTGCCGGCGCTTCCGGCGGGGGCCAGCAGCAGGGTCGCGGCGAGTGCGGCGTACATCATCAGTTCTCCCTCCAGGTGGCGACCCACCAGCGGGTCAGCCAGCCGGCCAGGACGCCGGCGATCAGACCGGCCAGGACGAGGACCAGCAGGAGCAGCCAGCCGCGGCCCAGACCGGGGGCGTCGGGGGCGGTCGACGCGGCGACCGTGTCGATGTTGAGCTCGAGCGGCATGCCGGGGGCGGTGGCCGAGGTGGCCGACGCGAACGAGTTGCTGACGATCAGACAGACCACCGCCTGCTCCTCCGCCCCGGCCGACCAGCGCAGACCGGCGGAGATGACGTCGGCACGACCGCTCGCGGCGTCGAGACCACGGACCAACTCACGGCCGTTGGTGGTGGCGGCCTTCAGCAGTACGCCGTAGTCGCGGTTCACCGGACGGTCGAGCGCGACACTGACCGACGCCCGCAGCTCTTGCCCGGGCAGCAATGGCACCCGGTAGAAGCGGTGCTCGCCGATGCGTTCCCGGTCGGTGTAGACACCGGGGGAGAGGGCCGGAGCCTTGTCGCAGGTCTTGGCACCGGTCACCACCGCGGGTGTCACGGGCGGCGGCACAGCGGCGCGGTCGACGAGTTGCCGCACGCGGTCGGTCAGCTCCTGCTCGCTCTGTGCCGACGCATAGGTGCCGCCGGTCGCGGTCGAGATGCAGACGAGCTGCTTGCGGGTCTTCTCGTCAGGGGTCAGGCCGAGGGTGTCGACCACCAGCTTGGTGCCCTGGGCGGCCAACTCCCGCGCGACCGAGCACGGATCCGGCGGCGTGCAGGTGTCCTCGCCGTCCGTGATCAGCACGATGCGCCGGGCCGAATCACCGGTGCCGAGGTCCTGCGCGGCGGCCCGCAACGCCAGACCGATCGGGGTGAAACCGGTCGGCTTCAGCGCGGCGATGGCCGCCTGGGCCGCGCCCGGATCGACCGGCCCGACCGGGACGATCTGCTGGGTGTCCTGGCAACCTTTCTTCTTGTCGTCACCGGGGTAGGTGGCGCCGAGCACCCGGATGCCGAGCTGTGTCGTCTCCGGCAGCGCGTTGACGACCTGACCGAAGGCCCGCTTGGCGACCGAGATCCGGGTCGCGCCGTCGATGTCCTTCGCGCGCATCGAGCCGCTGACGTCGAGGACCAGCTCCACCCGGGGCGACCCGGCGGTCTCGTCGGCCCGGGCCGGCACCGCGCCCATCACCCACGAAGCACCGATCATCCCGACCAATGCCAATATGGACAGTCTTTTGGGGATCACGCGGCAAGATCATAAAGAGCGGCCCGCCGGGCCTCAGGACCGGGTCGCCGGTACGTCTTGAGCGGGTGGGGGTCGGTCGGCCAGGACGCCGGATCTTTCGGCCGCGATCAGGCCCATTCAGGCCCGTCAGGGTAGGAGAATCGCTGCAGCGTCGCCGGCCGCATCTCGGCCGAGAAGCCCGGTGCGGTCGGCAGGACGTAGGCGCCGTCCCGGATCACCACCGGGTCGACGAAGTGCTCGTGCAGGTGGTCGACGTACTCGATGACCCGGTCCTGCAGCGTGCCCGAGACCGCCACGAAGTCGAACATGGACAGATGCTGGACCAGTTCGCAGAGCCCGACCCCGCCGGCGTGCGGGCAGACCGGCGTGCCGAATTTGGCCGCCAGCAACAGGATCGCCACGTTCTCGTTGACGCCCGCGACGCGGCAGGAGTCGATCTGCACGAAGTCGACCGCCTCGGCCTGCAGCAACTGCTTGAAGATGATGCGGTTCTGCACGTGCTCGCCGGTGGCGACCTTGATCCCGGCCGGCTGCAGTCGCGCGCGGATCGCGGCGTGCCCGAGCACGTCGTCGGGGCTGGTCGGCTCCTCGATCCACCACGGGTGGTACGGAGCCAGCGCGCTCATCCACTCGACGGCCGCGTCCACGTCCCAGCGTTGGTTGGCGTCGACCGCGATGCGGATGCCGTCGCCGACCGTCTCCCGGGCGAGGCGCATCCGCCGGACGTCGTCCCGAAGGTCCTGACCGACTTTGAGCTTGATCTGCGGGTAGCCGTCGGCGACCGCCGCACGGGCCAGGCGAACCAGCTTCTCGTCGGAGTAGCCGAGCCAGCCCGGCGACGTCGTATAGGCCGGATAGCCGCGATCCCGGAGCAGCGCGATCCGCTCGTCGCGCCCGGGGCGGGCCGCCTCGAGCAGGGTGAGCGCCTCGGCCGGGGTGAGCGCGTCGCTCAGGTAGCGCCAGTCGACCAGGTCGACGATCTCCTGGGGGCTCATGTCGGCCAGGAGCTGCCAGACCGGTTTGCCCGCGGCCTTCGCGGCCAGGTCCCAGGCGGCGTTGATGAGCGCGGCCGCGGCCAGGTGGACGACGCCCTTCTCGGGGCCGAGCCAGCGGATCTGCGAGTCGTGCGTCAGGCGCCGGGCGAACTCGCCGAGGTCGTCGATCGCCTGGCCGACCACGAACGGCGCCAGCGCGTCGATCGCCGCCTGGCAGATCTCGTTGCCCCGGCCGATCGTGAAGGTGAATCCGTGTCCTTCGAGGCCGGTGTCGGTGCGCAGAACCACGTAGGCCGCCGAGTAGTCCGGATCCGGGTTCATCGCGTCGGATCCGTCGAGCTCCCGCGAGGTGGGGAAGCGGACGTCGTACGTGTCGACCTTGGTGATCTTCATGCCGAGCGGGTGTTTCACAGGTGCTCCAGGTGATAGGTGCTGATCGCGGTGCCGCCGAAGACGTCCTCGGGTACGCCGCCGAGCAGGTCGGCGATGGCGTCCTTGACCTCGGCATAGGTGGCCGCGACCTCGAGAACCGGCCAGTCCGAGCCGAACATGAGCCGGGTCGTGCCGAACAACTCGACCGCGCTGTCGACGTAGGGCCGCAGGTCCGCGGACGTCCAGGTGGCCCAGTCCGCCTCGGCGACCAGGCCGGAGAGCTTGGCGACCACGTTCGGCCGCTCGGCGACCGGCGTGATGAGCTCGCGCCACCGGTCGAGCTGCTTGCCGGCGATGCCGGGCTTGCCGAGGTGGTCGAGGACGAACGTGGCCTGCGGCAGGGCTTCGGCGGCCCGGGCCACGGACGGCAGTTGCGGCGTGCGGACGACGAGCTCGTCGACCAGCCCGGCGGCCGCGATCGTGGCCAGCCCGGCGCGTACGTCGGGCCGGTCCAGGTAGTCGTCGGCCTCGGCCTGCACCTGGTCGCGGACGCCGACGAGCAGGTGTCCGCCGGGACCGGCGCGATGCTCGGCGAGCGTGCCGGCCAGGTCGGGGTCGGTGAGGCTCGCCCAGCCGACCACGCCCGCGATCTCGGGCGTCTCGTCGGCGAGCCGCAGGAACGATCGGGTCTCGTCGGCGTCACCCCGGCCGGCCTCGACCAGGACCGTCCGGTCGACGCCCGCACTGCCGATGGCGGCGCGCAGGTCGCCGACCGTGTAGTCGCGGCGGATCCGGTCGAGGGACGGGTCCCGCAGCCAGGCGTAGTCGGCGGTCCAGAGGTGCTGGTGCGCGTCGATGATCACGTGAGCAGCCCTTCGGTACGCAGGTCGTCCCAGAGCGCGGCGGGGATCGGCACGGCCGCCATCCGGACGGCGTCGTCGACCTCGGCCGCCGATCGGGTGCCGACCAGAACGCTCGCTACCGCGGGATGGGTGGCGGGGAACTGGATCGCGGCGGCGCGCAGCGGAACGCCGTGCCTCGCACACACCGACCGTACGGCGAGGGCCCGCTCGACCAGCGCCGGATCGGCCGGCACGTAGTCGAAAGTGGCACCCGGCCGCGGGTCGGCGAGCAGCCCCGAGTTGAACACCCCGGCGGCGATCACCGAGACACCCCGCTCGGCGCAGAGCGGCAGCAGCTCGACCCCGCCGGACTGGTCCAGCAGCGTATAGCGGCCGGCCAGCAGGACCGCGTCGAGCAGCCCGGTGCGGACCAGCTCGGCCAGCATCGTGGCCTGGTTCATCCCGGCCGACACCGCCCCGATCCGCCCCTGTGCGCGCAGCTCGACGAGCACCGGCAGCGCCGCGCCCACGGCCTGCTCGAAATGCTCGTCCGGGTCGTGCAGGTGCAGGATGTCGGCGCGGTCCAGGTGCAGGCGGGAGAGGCTTTCGGCGTACGAGGTCCGGGTGCCCTCGGCGCTGAAGTCGAAGACCGGGGTGAGGTCGGTGGCCTCGGCCCAGATGTCCTGGGCGTCCGCGCCGCCGGGCCGCAGCAACCGGCCGACCTTGGTGGAGAGTGCGAACTCGTCCCGCGGCTTGGCTGCCAGCACCGGCCCGGTCCGGGTCTCGGCCAGCCCGTTGCCATAGAGCGGGGCCACGTCGAAGTAGCGGATGCCGAGTTCCCACGCCCGCTCCACCGTCTGCCGGGCCTGCTCGTCGCTGCTCGCCTCGTACAGCCCGCCCAACGGGGCCAGCCCGATCCCGAGCCGGGTCACGACGAGGTTCGTACGGCCCAGACGGACGCGTTCGGTCGGATTCATCGGGCTCAGCCTTCGGCCGTGCTCAGGGTGGTGGGCGGGGCGGTCGGAGTCTCTGCGTGGATCATGCGGATGATCTGCTGACTCATCCGCGGGTAGTCGTGGTCGTTGTCGAGCTCGCCGACGATCCGCAGGTCGCTCATCACGGCGATCCGGTCGGCCAGCACCACGGTCTCGGGCAGGTCCGACGAGATCAGCAGCAGGGCCAGGCCCTCGGCGGCCAGCCCCGCGATCAGTTCGTGGAACGCCGCCTTGGTGCGCACGTCGATGCCGACCGTGGGCTCGTCGACGATCAGGATGTCGCACTCGGCGGCCAGCCACTTCGCGAGGCTGACCTTCTGCTGGTTGCCCCCGGAGAGCTGCCCGGCGAGCTGCTGCGGCGAGGAGACCCGGATCCCGAGCCTCTCCACGTACGTCTCGGCCAGCACACGTTCCCGGCGGTCCGGCACGAGCCCGGCCCGGGACAGCCGCCGCCAGACGGTCACCGCGATGTTGCGGGCCACCGTCTGGTCGAGGAAGAGCCCTTCGTCCTTGCGGTCCTCGGTGACGTAACCGAGGCGGTAGCGGCGCAGCGCCTCGCCGACGTCCTTGATGCGGGCGGGCTCGCCGTGCACCTCGACCGTGCCCGCGGTGATCCTTTCCAGGCCCAGTACGGCTTTCGCGAGCTCGCTGCGGCCCGCGCCGACCAGCCCGTACAGGCCCAGGATCTCGCCGGGGCGCACCGCGAGCGAGATGTCCCGGTGGCCGATCGCGGTGCTGACCCCGGTGAGCCGCAACGCCGGCGGCCTGTTCTCGTCGACCCGGCGTTCGGGCAGCTCGATCGAGGCGTAGGCGCGGCCGACCATGAGGTCGACGATCTCGCTCTGGGTGTAACCGGTGAGCGGCTCGGCCTCGGCGACGCTGCGGCCGTCCCGCAGGACCGTGACCGTGTCGGCGACCGCGAAGACCTCCTCCAGCTTGTGGCTGACCAGCACCACCGCGCGCCCGGAGTCACGCAGCCGCCGGACCACGGTGTAGAGCCGGTCGGCCTCGTCGCCGGTCAGCGACGCGGTCGGCTCGTCGAGCAGCAGCACCTTGCTGTCCAGGCTGAGCGCCTTGGCGATTTCGACGAGCTGCCCCTGGGCCACCGAGAGCCGGGACACGGGGGTGTCCGGGTCGAGCTCCACCTCGAGCAGGTCGAGGCAGCGGCGGGCCTCGGTGCGCATCCGCCGCTTGTCGAGCCAGCCCGCCTTGCCCGGGAGGTGGTGCAGCACGATGTTCTCGGCCACCGAGAAGGCCGGGATCAGGTTGCGCTCCTGGTGCACGACGCCGATGCCGGCCCGCTGGGCGTCCAGCGGGCCGCCGAAGTGCAGCTCCTCGCCGTCCCAGGTGATCCGGCCACCGTCCGGGCGGTAGACGCCGGTGAGCAGCTTGACCAGGGTGCTCTTGCCCGCGCCGTTCTCGCCGAGCAGCGCGTGCACGCTGCCCGGTCGCAGCGTGAGGTTGGCGTTGTCCAGGGCCCGTACGCCGGGGAAGGTCTTGACCAGGTTCTCCGCGACGAGCATCAGGGCGACCTTTCCTGCAGCTTCTGACGGGCCGTGCCGAGCAGCACGGCGCCCAGCACGACCGCGCCGATGATCAGATCGACCCAGCGCGGGTTGATGCCGAACTGAGCCTGCATCACGTCGACCAGGCGGATCAGGAACGCCGCGAGGACCGTGCCGGTGACGCTGACCATGCCGCCGGTGAGCGCGACCCCGCCGATGATCGGGGCGGCGAAGCTGGGCAGCAGCAGGTCGTCGCCGATGGTCGCGTTGACCGAGCCGGAGGCGGCCACCGTGATGACCGCGGCGACGCCGGCGAGCAGGCCGGAAAGCCCGTGCGCGGTGATCAGCGAGCGGTCGTTGGAGATGCCGGAGAGCCGGGCGGCGAACGGGCTGCCGCCGCTGGCAAGGAGCTTGCGGCCGGGGACCGTACGAGAGAAGTAGAGCCCGACCAGGACGGCGACCGCGATCGCGACGAGGAAGACCGCGGGCAGGCCGAGGACCGAGGCACGCCCGAACGCCCGCAGACCCGCGGAGTAGCCCTGGTAGGTGTCGGGGCCGTTTACGCCGTACCGAAGGCCTTGAATGATCGTCATGGTGGCCAGCGTGACGATGAACCCGTTGATGCGGGTCAGCACGACCAGCACGCCGTTGGCCACACCGACCGCGAGACCGAGGGCCAGAGCCGCGAGTACGGCGATCGGGGCGGGCAGGCCGGCCTCCAGCATCAGCCAGGCGGCGGCCATCGCGCAGAAGCCGGTGAGCGCGCCGACCGACAGGTTCATCTGGCCGACCGCGAGCACCACCATCTGGGAGAGCCCGATGACGATCGGCACGGCCAGGAAACGGAAGAACGCCTCGAGGGTGCCGGCCGAGAGCAGGTTGCCGCCGGTGGCGATGGCGAGGGCCACGAAGCCGACGACCGCCAGGACGGCCAGGGTGAGCTCCGGTGGGCCCTTTCGCCGGGTGGTGGCCATGAGCGTCACAGTTTGGCTCCCCTTCGCTCGGCCAGCACGTGCCGGGCGCGGTCCAGGGACAGCGCGGCGATCAGGACCAGTCCGATGTAGAGCTGCAGTTGATCGAGCTGGAACTGCAACAGGTTCAGCCCCTTGTAGATGACCTGGGTGAGGGTGGCCCCGAGGGCCGTGCCGAGCACGCTCACCGCGCCGCCGGCCAGCAGCGTCCCGCCGAGCACGGGCGCGAGGAACGAGGGGAGCAGGAACGAGTCGCCGATGCTGGCCGAGAACGCGCCGTTGTTGGCCGCGAGCAGGAACCCGGCCAGCGCGGCGATCAGGCCGCTGAGCGCGTGGGCCTGCACGATCCGGGTCCGGGTCGGGATGCCGGAAAGCTCGGCCGCGCGCACGTTGGAGCCGGTCATCAGGATCTCCCGGCCCAGTCGCGCGGAACGGAACAGCAGACCGACGAGCAGCGCCGCGGCGATGGCGATCGGCACCACGAGGGGAACGCGTGGCCCGCACACGTCACCCAGGCAGTAATCGGCGAACGTGTCGAAGCGCAGCGCCTCCATCCCGGCCGGCATGGTCGGGAAGGCCACCCCGTCAGTGGCCGAGGCGTAAAGAATCGTGATCAGGCCGACCAGGGCGAAGTCCATCGCCAGCGTGACCACGAACGAATTCACCCCGGTACGCGAGATGATCAGCCCGGCCAGCGCGCCGAGCAACGCGCCGACCAGCAACCCGGCGGCGAGGCTGACGATCAGCCCGGCACCCAGCTTGTCGTGCGTCAGGCCCATCGCGAACGCGCTGGTCGCCGCCATCCGGCCGACCGCCAGGTTCATGTGGCCCAACGACAGCACACTGAGCTGAGCCAGGCCCACCACCAGGTAGACGCTGATGTCGGACTGCAACGGCGTCAGGGTCAACCGGGTGTCCAGGAAGGCCGGCCGCAGGACGGTGAACAACGCCACGAGCAGCACCAGCAGGACCACGAGACCGATCCGGGGATTGGCCCAGAGCGGGATGCGGCGGGGTTTCGTCGTCTCGGCCGGCGCGGCCTTCTCGGCCTGGACGGTCACGAGACTCTCCGGTTGTCGATCGCATCGCGGTCCCAGGCGACGCCGAGCCCCGGCGCGGACGGGGCGAGCGCGTGGCCGTCGGCGATCTCGATCTCGTCGCGGGTGATCGCGCGCAGCTGCGGGAGGTGCTCGAGATAGCGGCTGTTCGGTACCGCGCAGCAGAGACTGACGTGCAACTCCATCAGGAAGTGCGGGCAGACCGTCACGTTCGCGGCCTCGGCCAGGTGAGCCACCTTCAGCCACGGGGTGATGCCGCCGATGCGGGCCACGTCGACCTGGACCACCCCGGCCGCGCCGCGCCGCAGGTATTCGGCGAACTGGCCGGCGGCGTACATCGACTCGCCGACCGCGACCGGGATCGAGGTGCCCCGGGCGACCAGCTCATGACCGGCGACGTCCTCGGCGGGGAGCGGCTCCTCGAACCAGAACGGATCGTACGGCTCCAGCAGCCGCGCCCGCCGGATCGCGTCGGACGCGGTCAGCGACTGGTTGGCGTCGAGCAGCACGTCGAAGTCGGCGCCGACCGCGGCCCGCACGGCGCCGAGCCGGTCCGCGTCCTGAGCCGGCGAGTGGCCCACCTTCATCTTGCTGCCGGGCCAGCCCGCGGTCTGGCTCGCCTTGGCCCCGGCGACCAGCTCCTCGGTGGTCAGGTGCAGCCAGCCGCCCTCGGTGTCGTACAACGGGATCCGGTCCTTGGCGCCGCCGGCCAGCACCCAGAGGGGCAGGCCGGCGGCACGGCAACGCCAGTCCCACAGCGCAGTGTCGACCGCGGCCAGCGCCAGCGAGGTGATGGCGCCGACCGTGGTCGCCTTGGTGGCCAGGAACAGGTCGCGCCAGACCGCCTCCACCCGCGCCGGGTCGCGTCCCGGCAGCCGAGCCAGCAGCGAGTCACGCAGCAGCGCGAGCACCGCGGTGCCCCCGGTGCCGATCGTGTAGCTGTAGCCGACGCCCTGGCCGCCGTCGTCGGTGCGGATCTCGACGAAGATGGTCTCCTGCTTCACGAAGGTCTGAAGGGCGTCGGTGCGTACCGTCTCGACCTCCAGGTCGATCAGGTACGCCTCGGCGTGGGTGATGACGGGCACGGTTGCTCCTACTTACAGGTCAGATACTGGCTGTCGAACGCCGTACGCAGCTCGTCGGTCTTGGCCTTGCGGTCGTTCTCGTAGCTGTCCACATTGGCCTTGGTGACGACGAACGAGCCGGAGTCGACGATCACGCCGGATTTGGCCATCGTGCAGCCCTCGGAGAGCTTCAAGAGGCCGTACGACCCGACGAGCGCCTGCCCGACCGGGTTCTGCAGCACGGTGCCGGCGACCGACCCGTCCTTGATGCCGTCGAGGATCGTCTTGTCGTCGTCGATCGCGATCACCTTGATCGGCAGCTTCGACTGCTTGACGCCCTCGGCCGCCGCGACCGCCGGGTTGTAGGCGGTGTTGACGATCCCGTTGATCTGCGAGCCCTTGGCCGCCAGCAGGTCGGCCACCGCCTTCTGCGCGGTCTGCAGGTCGGTGTCGATGTCGGTGACCACCTGAACGACCTTGACCTGCCCGCCGGTCTCGCCGACCGCCTTCTCGACGCCCGCGATCCGCCGCTGGGTGTTCGAGTCGACCTTGTTGCCGGTCAGGTGGACCAGGTTGCCCTTGCCGCCGATCGCCTCGATCGCCGCCTTGGTGGCCTTGTAGGCGGCCTCCTGCACGTCGGTCGAGAGGCAGAA
>DASRYP010000051.1:0-5192 GCA_035687165.1 Actinoplanes sp.
GCCCGACCTGGCCGGCTACGACAAGATCGCCATCCAGCGCATCGCCAACTCCTGCGTCACGTACTTCCAGACCTGCCAAGAGTCCTGGCACCCGAACGCGGCGGGCCACGGAGTCCTCGCCCAATGCCTCACCGGCGCCGCGACGACAGCGTCCCGTTCCGTCCAATGTGTGCGCTCCTCGACCGGAGCGATCACCGTCAGCTGATCGGTATCCCGGCCGTGGCAACCCCGCGGCCGGGGCGCTCATCCCTGCTGGCGCAGCTCACCGATCGTGGTGCCGAGGTCGGCCTCGACGCCGTCGGGCTGCTCGGCCCAGCTATCACCATCGCCTACGCCTCCAGACCATAGCAACGACGCTATATCCCGAGTTGGGAACGCCACAGCGGCGGTCACAGCAAGCAAGCCAACCCCAGGTCTCGCTAGTGGGGATTATCGCGAAGCAGTGGAACGCCTTGAGGCTTCACCGCTCCAGCTCATCATCTTGTTCTCGGTCGGTGGCATTCACGTCGATGTGCAGACGCAAATTGCCGAGATAGCTCTCGCAGGCGCTCACAGATGCTCGCGGAAGAATTGCAGGGCCAGCTCGTCGAAGGTGCCGGTCGTCTCGGCGCTATCAGCGGGACCGGGGCGGTCGGCCCACTCATGGGAAGCGTTCTCAAGGGGAAAATATCGGACCTGTACTACAGCTGCGGATCATTTAGATCAAAAGGACTTCGGGGCGTTTCGCCCATCTTCGGAGTGTTCTGGGTAGCGGGTCACCGCGTCGTCGGTAGTGGCTGATCTGGGCGCGGATCTTGTGTTTGAGGCGCCAGAGGGTCCAGCGCAGGGTGTGGCGTCGGTCGTTACGGACGACCAGGACGGTCTGCGCGAGTAGGTTGCGGATGTCGGCGATGGTGGCCTGGGTGAGCAGGTCTGGGCTCAGCCAATCGGTGCCTGCCGGCCGGGCCGGCGGTGGGCTGAGGCTTTTCCCCGGCTGGTGTCCTGCTCGCCGGTCGGAGTGTCGCCGGTTTCGGTGCTGGTGGCGGTGTCGTGGGGCAGGTTGGCGCGTTGGGCGGCGAGAAACGCGTGGGCGAACATGCACACGGTGATGGTGTGGTGCCACGCGGTCCAGGTCCGGACTTGGGTTTGATCGATGCCGATGAGATCCTTTCCCTGCTCGTTGTTCTCCTCGATCTTCCATCTGGTTCCCGCAATGCGGAAGAGGGTGGTCGCCGGGGTCGGATCTGCGGCGTGGGCGAGGAGGTAGGTGATCTCGAGGTGGTCGTGCGGGAGACCCCGACGGTTGCCCTGCCGGACGTCGTCCGATCCACTGTGGACACGTTCGGCACCGGCTCGACCCGCAGTCAGTTGATCGAGGTCACGGTCGAGCCCGACCACAGCGTACGGGCCCGGATGGCCTTCTTCGCGCTCGGCGAGGCCGGCGGTGGCCTGTCCGCTGAGCAGGTGACCGTACGGCTCTGTGCCGACCTGCTAGTGAGCCCGAATCTACCTCATCCGGTCGAGCTTGCGGACGGGTCCTGTCCTTCCTGGCCACTGCCCTCCGGTGGATTCCTGGAGTCGGCGGACGAGACGATCGAACTGGCCGGCTGATCGATGATCAAGATGCTGGCGCTCGTCGGCGCCGTCCTGCTCGGGGGTGCGTCGCCGGCCGCGGCGGCCCGGCATGGTCCTGGCGGCCACCTTCCTCCAACTCCGCCGACGCCGCCGCCGGGCACTCACGGTCAGGAGCGGGTCTGGGTCGCGCTCCTGACCCGGCGTAGCAGCGTCGCCGATTCCGGATCTCCGCGCCCGATGAACTCGGCCAGCGCCAGACTGCCGTGATCGGCCAAGCCGCAGACAGTCACGTCACCGTTGTCCGTCTTCGTGCTTCCACACTTCATGGTCCCGCCAAGATCCCCCGCGTCCACAGTATGCAGGTCACTCACCGAAGAACCTTCTATGTCGGCGATTACCGAGAAAGCGGAGTCCAGAACGCTTTCCGGCGCCCACAGCAGTTTGGTGCCGCCGAGAAACAGAACATTCCGGCCGGTGCCGTCCAAGTACACCGCTCCCACGGCGATGTTCAGGTCGATCCGGGCGGCCAGCTGATTCCGCAAGGAGTCGGCCAGCACCTTGCCGTCATCGGACAGGTCCAGGTTCAGGGAATCGATGCTGTTGGGGGTGGAGAGTACGACGTCCTTCTTCGACACTATCCGCCAGGCCACCCAACCTGTGGCGGCGACACCCGCCACCGTGACTGCCACCAATCCGTTCAGAAGAACACGCCGGATCCGGCGTCTCGCCCTCTGCGCTCTGCGCGGCTCGGCACTCAGGTCGATCGCGCCGATATTGACGACAGGCTCACTCCGGTTCGGCTCGCGCACCGAGTGATGCTAGCAATGACGCCTGCATTAGAGGGAACTGCCTTCCGAAAAGATCAATCTACGCCGAAAAGCGTTCCCACCGGAGTTTCGTTGCCTGCAGGATCTGCCGCTCCGAGCAGCAAGTACCGTCTTCGGCAGCTTCGGGGCTCGCTGGACTTGTGCCTACCGCTGCAAAGGGTGAAGGGTCCGCCACCGCTACCGCTCGCCGTAGTGGTAACGGCAGGACAGAATCTCCACTTGGTCGTGGGCCTCTACAACGCGGTACACCAGCCGATGCTCTTCATTGATGCGCCGCGATGCCCAGCCGGAAAGATCACCTTTAAGTAGCTCGGGCTTCCCGATCCCACGATCATCGCCGCGCTGAATATCTTTGATGAGAGCGTTGATCCGCTTAAGGACCTTCCGATCGCTTACCTGCCAGGTGACGTATTCGTCCCACGCGTCCGGGTGCCACGTGAGTTTCACGCGGGGCCGTCGCCGTCGAGATCGACCACCTCATGCTCGACACGTTCACCGGCTTCCATCTGCGCCATTCGCCGGCGCAGCTCGCGGCCATTGGCCCCACGAGACAAGTATTCGGTTTCGCGCCACGCGTCATAGTCACTCTTGAGCATGACGACCATCGGCTCGTGCCCACTGCGAGTGACCACGAGGTCTTCAGCATCGTCCTCGATCGCGTCGAGCACGTTCGCGAGGTTGGCGCGCAAGTCAGACGCAGTAATGACCTTCATGACCCCTCCAGCACTTGTACGCTATATCGTACAACAGTGCCGACGCTTCGGCCACGTCAACGACAGGTACCCCGGCCAGGCACTGATCCGGGGCCCCAGAGCCGCCGCTGCGGCGCAAGGCCGCGTTGTGACGTCCGCCGCCATCGCAAGCGGCGTTGAAGTGCGCATGACCTGGAATCGCCACCTTCCAAACTCACGTCCATCGCCGCCGCAAGCCGCTCCAGCACGACAAGAGTCGGCACGGTCTGGGCCGCTACGAGGGCGGAGTCAAACGGTCATCGCGACACTCGGGTAAAATGATCTTGAGTTGTTGAGTGATTGGGTAAATAGGTGAGTGGTTCAGCTCCGCTGACGTTCGAGGAACGGGAATCGATTTCCCGGGAGTTGAGTCGTGGTGGTCCTTCGGCGTCGGCGCGTTCTATTGGTAGGCGAATTCAAGTGATCATGGCGACACTGGGCGAATTCAAGTGATCATGGCGACACTGCGTTCTTTACCAAATCGTTGAACACTTCGATCGGCTTCGGTCATGTGTCGAGCGGTTCGTTGCAACTTCGAAAACGCCGCAGGCGACCGCCGCGCTAGAGCGGGTCTGGACGGCGAACCTGCTGCCGGGTGGCGGACTGCATCGAGCGGGCTAACTCGGGTTAACGAATGTTCCGCGCTGCGGGACGGTGTAGACGAGGCCTCGTTCGCGTAGCAGGTTGACGGCTCGGCGGGCTGTTGTTCTGGCTACGCCCCACTCGGCGTGCATGTCGTTCTCGGTGGGGATGCGGTCGTGTGGCTGGAGTTGGCCGGTCTTGATGTCGTCTTCGATGTAGTCGGCAATCTGGACGTAAACCGGTATGGGTCCGTCGGTGCGTACCGGTCGCGGGCTCACGAGCGCCAACCTACGAAGTGGGTCACGTATGCCTATCGGCGGCTACGAGCCGATACATAGGTAGACAAGAAGAGACATGATGAGTAGCGTGGTCGCTGCGACACCTTGCGGGTGGTGAACGATGATCGCCAGCGAGAGTCCAGAGGTGACCTGCGGTTGCCATTGGCGGCGTAGCCCCGTGCCTGGAGGTCGAGCACGGGGCCCGTAGCAGTTCGGAAAGTTGTCGCCCACCAGCGCTAACAGCCGGACTCGACCGAACACCTGTCCCTGGAAGTATTCGTCATCTGAGGATGCCTGAAAACTCGGTTGATCGCGGGGCCGGTTCGGTGTTCCCTGGTTCGCGTATCCCGTGTGGCCGGTCGCCGGTCCGCTGGGACCCGTGCCTATGCAGCCTTAAGTGAGCAAGCCGGTTCACGGGTCTGAGGAGAAGCGGCGACTGGTTGGCATCGGGCGGCTCCGGTGATCGGGCGGACCCCGAATCAGGCCCCCACACCGGTGAGTAGAGCCCCGGTGTCCGGCACACGCCGGATACGCGCACCACGGCCGACCGGCCGTCGGTGGCGTATGTCCGCTGCGTGTCGGCACCTGCTCCTCACGGCCATAGCGCGAGTCATCAGGTCTGCGCCTGTTCGGGCGTCGGGCCGGTGGCGTGCTGTCGGTCGTCCGCCACCCGCTGATGCCCTTTGGACGGCGACGCGGTTGAGGCTGATGTCGTGAGGCGGGCTGGGTACGGCCCCACGGTACGTGCGACCCGCGTCACCCGGTTCAGGAAAGAGTCGACCGCCGCATTGCTGGCCTTGCGATCTGACGGCTGGCAACGTGTTCCGGATGAGAACGCCGTCGCTGATCGACGCCGAGTGGCTCAATTCCGCACCGCTCGGTCCCGACGAATGCGAGGTCACGTCGTCGTCTCCGACTTCTGGACGCTCACCTGGTATGTGTCCTTATGCGGCGGAGAGCCGCCCGGTGGCACGCGGCGGTCGTCCTTGCCCGTGCGGATATGACCTACAGCCAGTCGTTGCGGGCCGCGTAGAAGCCGAGCTGCATGCGAGTGGACGTCCCGGTGGCGTCCATGAGCTGCCGCAGTCGCCGTTGCACGGTCCGTAACGACAGGCCCAGCTGGGACGCGACCGCCTTGTCAGGCAGGCCCGAGAGCAGCAGCGACATGATCCGCCGGTCGTTGGGGGTCGGCACGTTCCAGCGGTCCAGGTCCTCGACAG
>DASRYP010000052.1:0-4878 GCA_035687165.1 Actinoplanes sp.
GATCGAGTCGGTGCTGGCCGGGCATCCCGGCATCGAAGAGGCAGCGGTCGTGGTGGTCGGTCAGAGCATCGACGCCCAGATCGTCGCCTTCGTCGTTCCCCGGCGAGGTGCCGCGGCCGTCACCCTGATGGGCTGCAAGGAGCACTGCGCGTCGCGGTTGCCCCGCTACGCGATCATCGACCGTCTTCACACACTCGCCGCTGTACCTCGCACGGCCAATGGCAAGGTCGACCGTAGCGCCTTGATGCAGCAGATCAATCCGCAGTGTGCCGTCGATACTCACCGGTCCGTTGCATCGCGGTAGCAACCGGGGTGTGCGTGCGGGTCTGCTCCGCGCATCACACCGCCGGGCCACGCTCCACCGCGGCGATGATGACGTCGGTGATCGTACGGGCGTACTCGCCGATGGCTGTCCGCACGGCTGTGGCGTCGGGGTAGCGCAAGTGGATGTTGACGCCGGTGTGGGTCCGATTCACCCAGATGTCAGCGCCTGCGCCCGCTCCCGGACAGGTCAGGATGGCGGCACTACGGGAATGGTGCTCTGCGGCACCGGGAAACAACGTAAAATCCAGATAGGAGAACCAGGTGGCGCCTTCGCGGCGGATGGTGGCCGGCAGGAGCTGGAGGATTCGCTCGAACGGCACATGTCCGTGACGGCGAGCGGCGACACACGCGGCCTGTGCGTCGATCATCACGGGAGCCAGGCCGCGGCTGCCTGCGTCGAACTCGATCGGCACTCCGTTGACGAGCCAACCGACGGCCGGCCCCCGGGTGTCCCGGCGGGTTCGCATCGGGATGATCGTTCGGAAGGCCGTCTTACCAGTGATGCGGAAGGCGGCGACGCCGGCCGCCGCGAGCAGCCCCGAAAAGAACGTGCCACCGTTCTGGCGGCACCACTGGTCGAATATCCCGGCCCGGTCCGCGTCGAGCAACAGACTCTCCTCGGATCGAAGGGGCAGGCGGGTTTTCGGCGAGAGTCCGAGATCAACCGGGAATCCGGGCAGTGCACCACCACCGTCGCTGACCATTCGCGTCCAGTATTCGAGCGCCTCGTCCAAGTCGGTTGCGTCACGGTCGAAACGACGTTCGGCCGCATATGACTCGATGATGTTTCCCGGCGGGGGAAAATTCGCGTGCTCGCGACCGCAGTGAGCAGCATAAAGGCTCTCCACCTCGTGCACCGCTATCGCGTGGGACTGGAGGTCGACATGAATGTGGTCGAAGGCCATCAATACCGTGGTCGAGGTCTCCGCGGAGATCGCGGCGAACACATAGCCGGGCCAGCGCAATGGATCCGCGCGCTCGTCGAACACCTTCTCGAGATAACGGAGCACATCCGACCCTGCAGGGAAATGGCCCGCGTCGATCGGTGTCACCGAGACCTCGTTGTCGCCCAGGATGATTCGGTGGACCACACCGTCGCGCAACAGGAACTCGCTGCGTAGGCTACGGTGGCGGCGGACGAACTCCTCGATGGCGAAGACCAGGGCGTTCACGTCGAGCGACTCGGGGCTCTCAAAACTTGAGACACTCCACCGGCTGGCATGGGTGCCCGCCTCGCGCTGCGCCACCGCTTCCGTGAGGCGCACCTCTTCATTGTAGGAAACCGGGCTCGAATTGTGCGGTACGGCCGCGCCCTGCTCGACTCGCCGCGTATGAAACAAAACGATCCGGCCCGGACCTACCGGGTAGTCCCGGAATCCAATCATCCGCACGAGGAAGCCCCCTCCTTCAGAGGATGATGAAGCCGCGGAGCATCTCTGAGATTCCCGTCCAGGTTCGGACGCAAACCACCGCGAACCAACGAAGGACATGCACGCCTTCACCATCGCCTTGTCCTTCCTAACACCTATTCATTTACGGGGCAAGCCTCAAAAGATCTTCGCTCTGCCGTTGCGGAGACGCCGGTTTCATGGGCAAAATGGGGCGGTTGGCCACGCCACTCCGACACAGACAGAGAGGCAGAGTCGCGGGTCGGCGCAGTGGCTCTCCACATCCGCTTCTGCTCATGTCCCGATGCCCACCATTCCTGTTTCGCCGCGTCCCGCGAGTCGACGAGACCATCCGGGCCCGTTCATCCGAACCGCTTGAGCAGACCGAGGAGTCGCTTTGCCCGCATCCGTCAGGCCGGAAGTCCTTCGTCGTCCCGGCCGTCCGCTGCCGCCCGCTCACCTGGGGCCCAGACGGTGATAACCGAGACGGGCTTGTGGGGCGGCCCGGCCAAGCACGGCTGCCTGCTTCACGACTTCGCGCATGCGGCGGAACGGAAAGCCGACGCTGTCGCGGTGGTCGATGCCACCGACTCCCTCAGCTACCAGGATTTGATGCGGTGGATCAACGGCCTGACCCGGATCCTGGCCGAGGCTGATGTCACGGCAGGTGACCGAGTGGCCATCTCCGGTCACCGCAGCGCGGCGACGGTGGCCGCAATGTGGTCGGTGATCGGGCGCGGCGCCACCTATGTACCGCTGGACACCTCGTACCCGGTAAGCCGGCTTCGGCACATGCTCGCCGACAGCGCGGCGAAGCTCCTGCTGCACGTGGGGCCTGCACCCGATCTGGATGTCGAGATCCGCACCATGGCAGTGCCCGCCCTCGATGTCGTCGCTCCGGCAGCGCCCGAGTGGCCCCAGGTAAAGTGCGATCCCGACCTCCCGGTCTATGTCATCTATACCTCCGGGTCCACCGGGCTCCCCAAGGGCGTCGCTCTGCCCCATCGCAGCATCGACAACATGGTGCGCTGGCAGCAGGATCACTCGGTCCGGCCCGACCTGCGCACGGCACAGTTCGCCCCCCTCAACTTCGACGTCTGGTTCCAAGAGGTCCTCGGCACGCTGTGCGCCGGGGGCACACTTTGGATCATGCCGGAGGAACTGCGGCGGGACCCACTGGCTTTGCTCGACTGGCTCGCGGAACACCGGATCGAGCGTCTGTTCCTGCCGTGCATGGGACTTCACATGATCGCCCTGGCGGCCGCCGAGCCTTACCCGCTGCACCGGCTCCGGCTCGTGGAGATCAATGTCGCCGGGGAACAGCTGGTCTGCACCTCCGCCATCCGCGACTTCTTCCAACGGCAACCCGGATGCCGGCTGAACAATCATTATGGCCAGAGCGAGTCGGCGATGGTGACAGTGCACACGTTGCCAGGACCGAGCGCATCGTGGCCGTCGCTGCCACCGATCGGCCGTCCGCTGCCCGGCTGCGAGATTCTCCATGACGACGAGACCGGCGAGCTGGTGATCGCCGGCGCTCCGCTGGGCCTCGGCTACCTGAACGCCGATGAGGCGAACGCGGCGCGGTACGTGACGGTGCCGACGACGCGGCACGGCCACACCCGTGCCTTCCGAACCGGCGACCTGGTCCGGATAGAAGACGGCGCCGTGAAATACGTCAGCCGGGCCGACGCCGAGGTGAAGATCCGCGGCTTCCGGGTCAACCCGCTGGAGGTCGACGCCTGTTTGGCGGAGCACGCAGCCGTCGCTGAAGCGGTCTGCGTGCCGATCGACAACGGCCACCACTCACGGCATCTTCGCGCCGCCGTCACCCTCCGCGCCGGCGCTACCGCCGACGGCCGGCAGCTGCGCAGCATGCTGCGTGACACGCTGCCGTCGTACGCGGTGCCACTGTCGGTGCATGTCGTGGAAGAGCTGCCACGGACGCCGAGCGGCAAGATCGATCGCGACGCCGTCGCCCGGCAGCTCACGGAGAACAGCCTGAATCGCGTCTCAACCGGCAACGGCGCCGACGACCCCCTGCTGGCCGAGATCGGCGATGTACTGGGGCGCCCGGCCGTGCGGGCCGACGAGGACCTCCTGGATGCGGGGTTGAGCTCGCTGGACGCACTGCGGCTGACCGTACGCCTCAGCGCACATTGGGACACGACGGTCACCGTCGCCGATGTGTTCCGGGCCCGCACGGTGCGGGAGCTGCATGATCGGGTGGCGGGGCGACCGAAACGCAGCTCGAAAATCGCCGTCGGCACGAGCGCCGAGCACGCCCCGCTGACCCGGGCACAACGACGTTTCCTCGTCGGCGAGCATCTGCACCCTGGGGACCTGGACAACGTCGTTCTCGAGATCTATCGCGTCGACGGGCCCGTAGACATCGACGCCTTGCACCGGGCAGTACGCCGGGTGGTGACCCGGCACTCCGCCCTTCGCACTGTTTTCCCCATCGTCGACGGCGTGCCCGTCCAACAGATTCTCGCGGCCGAGGACCTCCACGACCTGCTGACCGTGGTGCCTTCCACGGTCGATCCACAGACGCTGGCCGACGAATGTGTGCGCGCCGGGAAATTCCGCCTGGGCAGCGACCAACCGATCCGCTTCCTGATCAGCAGCATTACCGCAGACCGGCACCTGCTGGCCGTCCATGCCCACCACATCGCGATCGACGGACGCTCCTTGCGAATCCTGATCGAGGACCTCTGCACCGCCTACGGGGACGTCCTGGCCGGTCTGCCGCCGCGACCGCGCCAGGGCCCCGGCCATGCCGACTACGCCTTGTGGGAGGAGCAGAACCTACCAGCGTGGATCGATGCCGACCTGGAATATTGGCGAGGGTTCTTCACGACAGCACCACCGGCTCTCTTCCCTTCGGTCAGCGCGGAGGGACCCAACCGCTCCCACGCCGTACGCCTCGATCCCGGCACAGTCACCGCCCTCACTCGGACGGTCAACCGCCGAGGTGGTCCACCGGTCGCGGCCTTGGCCGCAGCGACAGTGGCCGCCCTGCGCAACGTGCTCGGGGCCGGTGAGACCGGTCTTCGACTGATCACGGACGGACGGACCGACCGGGCCTTCGACAACGTCGTCGGATATTTCGCCAACCCGGTCGCTGTCCATGTCACTGGCAACGGCACCGACCTGCTCACCGACG